>NZ_JAQGFU010000290.1:0-3895 GCF_030078455.1 Klebsiella sp. Ech2A
CCGGGAAAGCGACGCTGAGCCCGCTCGCCGCGAGCAGCAGCGGCGCATCGGGCGCCAGCGGTACCGGCAGCCCTGCCGGTTCGCTATCCAGCAGGCGGCGGGTATAGGGATGCTGAGGGGCCGAGAAAAGGGCGCGACAGCCGTTCTGCTCGACGCAGCGTCCGTTTTGCATCACCGCCACGCGGTCGGCGAGCTGGCGGACGATGCTCAGGTTATGGGTGATAAACAGCAGCCCCATGTTCAGCTCCTGCTTCAGCTCCCGCAGCAGCTGCAGAATTTGCGCCTGCACCGAGACGTCCAGCGCGGTGGTCGGCTCGTCGGCAATCAGCAGCTCCGGGCGGGTGAGCAGGGCCATGGCGATCATCACCCGCTGGCGCTCGCCGCCGGAGAGCTGATGCGGATAGTCCGCCAGCCGGCGAGGGGCCTGGCGAATGCCGACGCGCTCCAGGCAGTCGAGAATCTCTCCCCGGACGGCTTCTTTGCGCATTCCGCGATGCAGAGAGAGCACTTCATAGAGCTGCTTTTCCAGGGTGTGCAGCGGATTGAGTGACACCATCGGCTCCTGAAAAATCATCGCAATACGGTTGCCGCGCACCCCGCGCAGGGTTCGCTCATCGGCATGCAGCAGCGACTGGCCGTGAAAGCGGATATCGCCGCTGGGGTAGCTTACCGGCGGCGAGGGGAGCAGGCGCAGCACCGACAGCGCGGAAACGCTCTTGCCGGAGCCGGATTCGCCCACCAGCGCCAGGGTTTCCCCCGCCGCAATGTGCAGCGACAGTTCGCTGACGACGGTCTGGGTTTCGCCCTGCTGGCGAAAGGCGATGGAGAGATTGTCGATTTCTAACAGAGGCTGCGCCATGCTATACCGCCTTACTCGGGTCGAAGGCGTCGCGAACCGCTTCACCAATGAAAATTAAAAGCGTTAACAGCACCGCGACGGACAAAAAGGCGGCGATCCCCAGCCACGGCGCCTGCAGGTTATTTTTCCCCTGCAGCAGCAGTTCGCCCAGCGAAGGCGAGCCCAGGGGCAGGCCGAAGCCCAGAAAATCCAGCGAAGTCAGAGTGGTAATCGAGCTGCAGAGAATAAACGGCAGGAAGGTGAGGGTGGCAACCATCGCGTTGGGCAGCATATGGCGCAGGATAATGCTGCGGTCGTTAACGCCCAGCGCCTGCGCCGCGCGGATATAGTCGTAGTTACGGGTGCGCAGGAACTCGGCGCGCACCACGCCCACCAGCGTCATCCAGCCGAACAGGACGGTAATCGCCAGCAGCCACCAGAAGCCGGGCTGCACGACGCTGGAGAGGAGAATAATCAAAAACAGCGTCGGCATTCCCGACCACACTTCAATAAAGCGCTGCCCCCAGAGGTCGATTTTGCCGCCGTAGTACCCCTGGACGGCGCCCGCCAGCACGCCGAGAACGCTGGAAAAGAGCGTTAGCAGCAGGCCGAACAGAATGGAGATCCGCGTTCCGTAGAGGATCTGCGCCAGCACGTCGCCGCCGTTGGCGTCGGTGCCGAGCCAGTTCTGCGACGACGGCGGCGAGGGGAAGGGGGATTGGGTGGCAAAGTTGATGGTCGTCGCCCCGAAGCGCACCGGCGCCCACAGCACCCAGCCGTGAGTCTCGAGCTGCTTCTGCAGCCACGGATCCTGATAGTCGGCGGCGGTGGCAAAGTTGCCGCCGAAGGTCTTCTCGCTATACTCTTTGAAGAGCGGAACGTACAGGCTGCCGCGGTACTGCACCAGCAGCGGGCGGTCGTTGGCGATCAGCTCCGCGCCGAGGCTGCAGACGAAGAGGATTAAAAACAGCCAAAGCGACCAGTAGCCGCGGCGGTTGTGGCGAAAACGCACCCAGCGGGCCTGGTTGACGGGACTCAAAAATGACATCAGCGGCCCTCAAAATCGATACGCGGGTCGACCAGCGTGTAGCAGATATCGCTGACGATATTAAGCAGCAGGCCAATCAGCGTAAAAATATACAATGTGCCAAACATCACCGGATAGTCGCGCGAAACCGTCGCCTCATAGCCCAGCAGCCCGAGGCCGTTGAGGGAGAACATCACCTCGATCAGCAGCGAACCGGTAAAGAACATGCTGATAAACATCGCCGGGAAACCGGCTATAACCAGCAGCATGGCGTTGCGGAATACGTGGCGCCACAAAATCTGCTTTTCACTTACCCCTTTGGCGCGGGCGGTGACCACGTACTGCTTGCGGATCTCATCCAGAAAGCTGTTTTTGGTCAGCATGGTGAGCGCCGCAAAGCCGCCGATCACCGTCGCCAGCACCGGCAGCGTAATGTGCCAGAGGTAGTCGAGGATCTTCTGATACCACGGCAGGCTGTCGAAATTAGCCGAGACCAGCCCGCGCAGCGGGAACAGATCGAAGTAGCTGCCGCCGGCGAAAATAACGATCAGCAGAATCGCGAACAGGAATGCCGGTATCGCGTAGCCGATGATAATCAGCGTGCTGCTCCAGATATCAAAATGGCTGCCGTTGCTGACGGCTTTACGGATCCCCAGCGGGATCGACACCAGGTAGATAATCAGCGTACTCCACAGGCCGAGACTAATGGAGACCGGCATACTGTTTTTGATCAGCTGCAGCACCGAGGCGCTGCGAAACAGGCTGTCGCCAAAATCAAAGCGCAGGTAGTCGCCGAGCATTTTCAGGTAGCGCTCGTGGATGGGCTTATCAAAGCCGTAGCGATGGGTTATCTCGGCGATAACCTCTGGATCGAGGCCGCGCCCGCCGCGATAGTGGCCTTCGCTGACGTTGCTTACGCCGGTGCGCGCGTGGCTGGCGGCCATTCCGCTGTCGCCCGCGCCGGGCATCGCGCCATGATTGCCGAACTCAACGGCGGCAATGGCCTGATCGACCGGGCCGCCGGGGGCAATCTGGACGATAAAAAAGTTGATCGTAATGATCGCCCACAGGGTAGGAATAATCAGCAGCAGTCGGCGGAGCAGGTATGCGCCCATCGTCGTTCCTCAGCGTCTGTCCGCGGGCAGTTTTGCCGCTTTGTTAACGTCATACCACCAGCTGTCAAAGCCGGAGGAGTATACCGGCCGCGTCGGCGGGAACGAGAACTTGTCCCAGCGGGCCGTTCTGTCCTGCGCCATATACCACATCGGCAGCATGTAGTAGTTCCAGGTGAGCACCCGGTCCAGCGCGCGGCCCAGGGGCAGCAGCTTCTGCTTGTTGCCCTGCCAGCGAATAATCTGCGCGATAAGGCTATCCACTACCGGGCTTTGGACCCCCGGCGCGTTGTAGCTGGAGTGAATATAGGCCGAGTCCCAGGAAACCTGCAGGTCGGTGCCGGGCCACGGCGTCGCCCGCCAGACCATCGGCATCATATCGTAATCACGGCTGCGGCGGCGATTGCTGTACTGGGAATTATCAACCTGGCGAATATCCATGGCGATGCCAAGACGCCGCAGGTTGTGCTGAAAGGGCAGCACCCAGCGATCGTTACCGCCAGCGGGGAGCAGTAGCTCAAAACGCAGCGGCTTCCCGGTTTTGTCGTTTACCCGGCGCTGGTTTTTCACCACCCATCCGGCCTGGTTGAGCAGGCTGTCCGCCTTCAGCAGATTTGCCCGATCGAAACCGCCGCCGTCGGATTGCGGCGGCTGATAGAGCGCGGTGAAGACCTCGGGCGGCAAATCTTTTTTCATCGGCGTCAGCAGGGCAAGCTCATCGGCATCGGGCGCCGCGCGGGCCGCGTACTCGGTATTCTGGAAATAGCTGTTGGCGCGGCTGTAGGCGTTGTAAAACAGCGCCTTGTTCATCCATTCAAAATCGAAGGCGAGGGTAATGGCCTCGCGCACCTGACGATCGGCAAAAACCGGGCGCGGAATATTGAAGGCAAGCCATTGGGTATCCTTCACCGAGGAATT
>NZ_JAQGFU010000291.1:0-3876 GCF_030078455.1 Klebsiella sp. Ech2A
ACCCCGCGGGCGGAGCCGGGGCTGCTGGGGGTCGCTAACGGCGCGGGGGTCGGGCTCATCGCCGCCGTGCTGCTGGGTAAAGGGTTCCTCCCGGGCTGGGTGCTGGGGCTGTGCGCCATTGCCGGCGCGCTGGTTATCACCTTTATACTGCTGCGCTTTGCCCGTCGGCACCTGTCAACCAGCCGTCTGCTGCTGGCAGGCGTTGCGCTGGGCATTATCTGCAGCGCGCTGATGACCTGGGCCGTCTATTTCTCCACCTCGTTCGATTTACGTCAGCTGATGTACTGGATGATGGGCGGCTTTGGCGGCGTAGACTGGCAGCAGCTGTGGCTGATGCTGGCGCTTCTGCCGGTGCTGGCCTGGGTGGGGCTGCAGTCGCAGCCGCTGAATATGCTGGCTTTGGGAGAGGTATCGGCTCGCCAGCTGGGCTTACCGCTGTGGCTGTGGCGTAAGCTGCTGGTGGTCGCCACCGGTTGGCTGGTGGGGGTGAGCGTGGCGCTGGCCGGAGCCATCGGTTTTATTGGCCTGGTGATCCCGCATATCCTGCGGCTATGCGGCTTAAGCGATCATCGCGTTCTGCTGCCTGCCTGTATGCTTGCCGGGGCCAGCGCGCTGTTAGGCGCCGATATCGTCGCCCGACTGGCGCTGTCGGCGGCGGAGCTGCCGATCGGCGTAGTGACCGCGACGCTGGGCGCGCCGGTGTTTATCTGGCTGCTGCTGAAGTCCGTGCACGCGCAATAAGCGCCCAATCCAGGCGCATCGGCAGGGCGTCTATCGCCTGCCGATGCGCAGATTACGTGCTATTACCACCCTTTGATGGCATCACCTTTATAAACTTCCAGCGCTTTGTCGGCGACCTCTTTAGTCTGGAACGCCTCTTTCAGCTCCTGAACTTTTTTGCTGTCTTTATTATCTTCGCGAGACACGATGGCGTTCACGTACGGCGAGTCCTGACCTTCCATAAACAGACCATCCCGCGCGGCGGACAGGCCAACCTGCGCCGAGAAGTTGGTGTTAATAATCGACAGGCTAACGTCAGGATCGTCCAGGGTACGCGGCAGCTGCGGGCTGTCCACTTCGACAATTTTCAAATGCTTAGGATTGTCGATAATGTCCAGCGCCGTTGGCAGGTAGCCGACGCCATCTTTCAGCTTGATCAGGCCCTGGGCCTGCAGCAGCAGCAGGCTGCGCCCCAGGGTCGTAGTCTCGTTAGAAATAGACACCGTCGCACCATCCGGCAGCTCGCTGATATTTTTTATCTTGCGAGAGTAGGCGGCGATAGGGAAAACAAAGGTTTTGCCGACGACGGCGAATTTGTAGCCACGCTCTTTCGACTGCGCTTCGAGGTAGGGCAGCGTCTGGAAGGCGTTAGCGTCGACGTCTTTATTATTTAACGCTTCGTTAGGCAGGACGTAATCATTAAAGGAAATAACCTCGACGTCGAGGTTATATTTGTCCTTCGCAACCTGCTCAACGACTTTCCAGATAGCCTCATCCGGACCGGTATTGATCGCCACCTTGATCTTATTATTATCGTCAGGGGAACAGGCCGATAACAGCACAACCGATGAGGCAATCAGTACCGAACTCAACAGCTTCTTCATCTATAAAACTCTCTTAAATTAATCATTAACGAAATGCTATTACATCCGTTTAACACTGTACACTGAATTGCGCGACGTCCCTATTGAGAGGAATTCATGTTGCCGCACGGGCACGGTATGGTATGCCGCTCAGGCGATTCAAAGTACAATGACCGCGCCTCAATCCGCTACAGTAGATAGGGATCACCTGAACCAGAAATCGCTTTTATTCACAGAGGGAAGGCTATGCAACACACTATTCTTGATACCGAAGTTACCACTATCGATGGCGAGAAAACGACGCTTAACGCCTATGCGGGCAAAGCGCTGTTAATCGTTAATGTGGCCTCAAAATGCGGTCTGACGCCGCAGTATGAACAGCTGGAAGCGCTGCAGCAGGAGCTTGAGAACGACGGCTTCACGGTGCTGGGTTTCCCCTGTAACCAGTTCCTTGGACAGGAGCCGGGCAGCGAGGAGGAGATCAAAACCTTCTGTAGCACCACCTATGGCGTGACCTTCCCGCTGTTCAGTAAAGTTGACGTTAACGGCGAACATCGTCACCCGCTATACCAGAAGCTGGTTGAGGCCGCCCCGCAGGCCGTAGCGCCGGAAGGCAGCGGTTTTTACGAGCGGATGGCAAGCAAAGGCCGCGCGCCGCAGAACGATGGCGATATTTTATGGAATTTCGAAAAGTTCCTCCTGAGCGCCGATGGCCAGACTATCCAACGCTTCTCGCCCGATATGGCGCCGAACGATCCGCTGCTGCTGGCGGCGATTAAAGGAGCTTTAGCGAAATAATGCCGTTTTTGATGCAGCTACAGGACGTAGAGGAGCCGGGGCGGCTGGCAGCGTTTAGCGCCGAGGTTCGACCGGGAGAAATGATCCATATCGTCGGGCCGAACGGGGCCGGGAAGAGCACGTTGCTTATGCGCATGGCCGGCCTGACGACGGGGCCCGGGCGCATCATCCTCAACGATCGGCCGCTAAAAACGTGGTCGGCCTCCGAGCTGGCGCGGCATCGCGCTTACCTCAACCAGCATCAGGCGCCGCCCTTCGCGATGCCGGTCTGGCACTACCTGTCGCTGCATCTGCAAAATAACGCGCGGAGCGATCTGCTCGGCGCGGTGGCCGAGAGGCTGGGGCTGAGCGATAAGCTTGGGCGTCAGGTCAATCAGATTTCGGGCGGCGAGTGGCAGCGCGTGCGGCTGGCGGCGGTCATTCTGCAAATCGACCCGCTGGCCAACCCTGCGGGACAGCTGCTGCTGCTCGATGAGCCGATGAACAGCCTCGACGTGGCGCAGCAGGCCGCGCTCGACGGCGTTCTCAGCGAACTGTGCGCGGCGGGTATCTCGGTGGTGATGAGCAGTCACGATCTCAACCACACGCTACGGCACGCGCAGCGGGCGTGGCTTATCTGCCGGGGAAAAACGATAGCCTGTGGCTATACCTCAGAGGTATTGACCGAAGAGAATTTAACCGCCGCCTATGCGATTTCTTTCCAGCGGGTGGCGTTTGGCGGTCATTTTATGCTCATCGCGTCACAGTAGCGCGAAGCAAGCTTGCCAGTTCATTGATAAACCAGCTAAATTATTCTGACAATAAGATAAGGAACAGAGGAATCGTCTGAGATGCGCTTGTGGTTCATTCTTTTGACGGCACTATTTCTGGCAGGCTGCAGCAGTCACCGGGCGCCGCCGCCCAATCCCCGGCTTGCGGATTCGATTACCGTCATTGCTAATCTTAACGATCAGCTGCGGAACTGGCGGGGGGCGCCGTATCGCTACGGTGGGATGACGCCGCGCGGGGTGGACTGTTCCGGCTTTGTGGTGAGAACCTTCCGCGATAAGTTTTCCATGCAGCTGCCGCGTGAAACCCGCGAGCAGGCAGAGATCGGCACCCGTATTGATAAAAGCGAGCTGCTGCCCGGGGATCTGGTGTTCTTTAAGACGGGATCCGGCGAGAGCGGTTTGCACGTAGGGATCTACGATACCGATAACCAGTTTATCCATGCTTCGACCAGCAACGGCGTCACGCGCTCGTCGCTGAATAACGTGTACTGGAATAAAAAATTCTGGCAGGCACGCAGAATATAGCGTCACGCGCGGTTTGCCGGGTTCACGTCGGTCGGCTGTGAGGTGTTCCGCTCACCGGACGCTTTGCAGAACTTGCTGCCTCGGTGCCAGGTGACCGGGTTAAGGGGAAGATAACCGTCTTCCCCTTAACAATCCCCGCGGTCCCGCACGGAAATCGGTGCTGCGCACTGCGCTCACCTCCCGGCCTGCAGCCTGCGGTC
>NZ_JAQGFU010000292.1:0-3865 GCF_030078455.1 Klebsiella sp. Ech2A
ATGGCGCTGTCCACCCACTCTCCCGCGCCCTTCACATCCCAACGCGCCTGCATCGGCGTGAAGTGCCCCTCTCCCCAGTAGCGCCACTGCCAGCGGCCGCGGTCGGGCATAAAGCTGTCGGCCTTGCCGTCAAGATGCAGGACGAAGTCGCCCATCTCCTGCTCGTGGGCGCGCAGAATAGCCTGCAGCCGGCCGTCGACGCCCTGCTGGGTGACCTTAACCCCCGCCAGCGGCAGGCGTATTTCATCGATATTGAGGGAGTCAATCACCCGCCCGCGCGAGCGCAGCAGCGCGCCGGGATGGAAAGTCAGCTCCGGGGTGGTGAGCGGACCGCTCAGCCTGGCCGGCAGCGCGGCGTAGACGATAAGATCCCCGAGCTTCGCCTCGCCGGTGAGCCGCAGCGGCATATCGCTGCTATCCATGCTCAGCTTACCGGGCCCGACGTTCAGAACCGCGTTGCCTTTTCCGGCCTCCCCCTGGGTCAGCACGTTCAGGCGCCCGCTGACCTGCATATTCTCGGTTCCCTCCTGCCAGTCGTCCACCGACAGCGCCACGCGGCCGCTCAGCGGATAGCCGGCATATTCGGTGCTCCAGCGACCGTCGCTGATCGCTATGCGTTCGGGGGTAATTTCCCACGGCAGGTCGAGCATCGGCTGCACCTCACCTCGTGGCGTCACCAGCAGCTGCCCGCGGTTTTTCTGCCACTCCAGCTCGGCGTCAACCAGCCCCGGCTCCTGCGGAAATTCGAAGGTACTCAGCAGATGGCCGTCAACCGGGAAGCCGTCCGGCACCAGCGGCATATGGAACTCGCCGACCAGCCTGACCGGCGCCTGGCCTTCAATCAGCCGCGCGGAGAAGTCGCTGACGGTCAGCGCCTGGCCGCGCAGGCGGGCCTGCACGGTGACCTCCGGCCCGCTGTAGCCGATATCCTGCTGCGTCGGCGTGAGCGACATCACCAGCCGCCCCTGCCATTTTTCCCACGGCGACAGGCGCAGATTCTCAATGGTCAGCCAGCTATAGGGCAGCATCGACTGCCATTCCGCCAGGGTGCGCGGCGCGCCGGGGGTGGGTTCACTCTCCGGGAGTTTGCTCAGGCAGGCGCTGTTGATATCCAGCTCATCGAGATGCAGGCGCCAGCGGCTGGGGTGGGAAAGCTGGGCGTTGGTGACCCTTGCCAGCTCGCAGTCGCCAACCATGTAGCGTAAATCGGGGATACGCAGCGCGGTGCGCGTCAGGCGCGGGCTGTCGGTTAGCGAGATCCGGGTCCCCGCCGGCAGCCAGATCCCGGCGAGCGTCGGCACCCAGTGGGTTAGCGTCGACAGCAGCGCCAGCGGGAGCAAAAGGAGTGCTAACACCAGCGCGATAGCGGCTTTATATTTACCCTTCATGGGCGCTTAATATCCTGAATCAACAAAAGTATATGCCGAATGTAGCGCGTATTGTGGCACGTTCGACCAGTGAGTTAAAGTTTGCGTCCTGCCTAAGAATAGCCGCTGCGCCGCCATCGTTGCGGCGATTTTTGACCCGCCGCTGATTTAGCCTTCATTTAGCCAACCCCTGTCACACTGGCTAATCATCATCAGAGCAGGCCGGAGGGCAAGCGTGGCGTTTATCTACTCGCTGATTGAGTCGGCGCAGGACCACTACGCGCTGCTGTTGCTGCTGGTGTTCCTGCTGACGTTCAGTAAATCCTGCGCGATCGTCTCGCTGCTGGTGCCCGGCACCTCCGGTCTGCTGCTGCTCGGTACCTTCGCCTCCGCCAGCTTCGGGCATTTCTTGCTAATGTGGCTCAGCGCCGGGCTTGGGGCAATCGGCGGATTCTGGCTCTCCTGGCGGGTGGGACGCCGCTATCAACACCATCTTCACCGCCTGCGCTGGCTTAGCGCCGAGCGCCTCGCCCGCAGCCGGCTGTTTTTACGCCGCCACGGGGCCTGGGCGGTATTTTTCAGCCGCTTTCTCTCTCCGCTGCGCGCCACTCTTCCGCTCGCCAGCGGAGCCAGCGGCGCCTCTTTCTGGCGCTTTCAGCTCGCCAACGTCAGCTCCGGTCTGCTGTGGCCGCTGATCCTGCTGGCGCCAGGCGCCTTCAGCTTCAGCCTGTGGTAAAAACGCATTATGTTTTAAAGCGATACCTCCACGCAGAGATATACTCTAGAATTATGATTATAACCTGTCATTTAAACTAATTTTTAAGAATTGTACGATTATTTTAAATATGCTACCGTGACGGTATAATCACTGGAGAAAAGTCTTATGAAAATCGCTGTTTATAGTACAAAGCAGTACGATAAAAAGTACCTTCAGCATGTTAATGATACATATGGCTTTGAACTCGAGTTCTTCGATTTCCTGTTAACCGAAAAAACCGCCAAAACGGCCAACGGCTGCGAGGCGGTGTGCATTTTCGTTAACGACGACGGCAGCCGCCCGGTGCTGGAAGAGCTGAAGTCGCACGGCGTAAAGTACATTGCCCTGCGCTGCGCCGGCTTTAATAACGTCGATCTGGACGCGGCCAAAGAGCTGGGTCTGCGGGTGGTGCGCGTGCCGGCCTACTCGCCGGAAGCCGTCGCCGAGCACGCCGTCGGCATGATGATGTCGCTGAACCGACGCATTCACCGCGCCTATCAGCGCACCCGCGATGCCAACTTCTCCCTTGAGGGCCTAACCGGCTTCACCATGCACGGTAAAACCGCGGGCGTTATCGGTACCGGGAAAATCGGCGTGGCAACCCTGCGGATCCTCAAAGGCTTTGGCATGCGCCTGCTGGCGTTCGATCCTTACCCAAGCGCCGCCGCGCTGGATCTCGGCGTCGAGTACGTTGACCTGCCGACGCTGTACGCGCAGTCGGACGTGATCTCATTGCACTGTCCGCTGACCGACGAGAACTATCATCTGCTGAACCATGCGGCGTTCGATCAGATGAAGGATGGCGTGATGGTGATCAACACCAGCCGCGGCGCCCTGATAGATTCACAGGCGGCAATTGACGCCCTGAAGCACCAGAAAATCGGCGCGCTGGGGATGGACGTCTATGAGAACGAGCGCGATCTGTTCTTCGAAGATAAATCCAACGACGTGATTCAGGATGACGTGTTCCGCCGCCTGTCGGCCTGCCATAACGTGCTGTTCACCGGGCATCAGGCGTTCCTCACCGCCGAGGCGTTAATCAGTATTTCGCAAACCACCCTCGATAACCTGCGCCAGGTTGACGCCGGTGAAGCGTGCGCCAACGCGCTGGTCTGATATCCTTCCCCTTTTGTGCCCTCCCCCTGCGGGGGGCACATTCAGATAAGCCCCACAGAATTTGCCTGCAGTACAGTTACACTCCGCTTACCTAAAAGATGTGAAATATTTCTGGAGAAAAAATGAATAAGTTTGCTGCACTGCTGGCGGCAGGAATGCTGCTTTCCGGCTGCGTATATAACAGCAAGGTGTCCACCAGCGCGGAGCAGCTTCAGCACCATCGGTTTGTCCTGACCAGCGTCAACGGCCAGCCGCTCAAGGAGGGTTCGAAGCCGCTGGAGCTGAGCTTTGGCGAGAAGACGTTCGTCTCAGGCAATATGTGCAACCGCTTTAGCGGCGAAGGCAAGGTGTCGGACGGCGAGCTGAAGGTCAAAGAGCTGGCGATGACCCGGATGCTGTGCGCTGACCCGCAGCTTAACGAGCTGGACGCCACGCTCGGCAAAATGCTGCGCGACGGGGCACAGGTCGATTTAACCGAAAATCAGCTGACGCTGGCGACCGCCGATCGCACGCTGGTGTATAAGCTCGCCGATCTGGTTAACTAATTGCCCGTCCGGCAGGCGCCCAAGGGAGCCTCAACGCAGCGGGCACGAGGGTAGCTCACGGTGCCCGCAGAGGCAGGAGT
>NZ_JAQGFU010000293.1:0-3859 GCF_030078455.1 Klebsiella sp. Ech2A
GGACGTGTGGCTGGAGATCTCCCGCCAGTCGGCAAGGGCGGTGAGCGAGCTGGATAATCGCGGCATTACCACCCGCGATATCCTGACCGATAAGGCCATCGAAAACGCGATGGTGATCCACGCCGCGTTTGGCGGTTCAACCAACCTGCTGCTGCATATTCCGGCGGTTGCCCACGCGGCGGGCTGC
Source organism: Klebsiella sp. Ech2A (assembly GCF_030078455.1). Taxonomy (NCBI): domain Bacteria; kingdom Pseudomonadati; phylum Pseudomonadota; class Gammaproteobacteria; order Enterobacterales; family Enterobacteriaceae; genus Klebsiella; species Klebsiella sp. Ech2A. Next base: position 188 of record NZ_JAQGFU010000293.1, read on the forward strand.
ACCATTCCCGACGTCGAGCACTGGACGCGCATCAACCGCAAGGTCCCGCGGCTGGTCAGCGTGCTGCCCAACGGCCCGGACTACCATCCGACGGTGCGCGCGTTCCTCGCCGGCGGCGTGCCGGAAGTGATGCTGCACCTGCGCGATCTCGGCCTGCTGCACCTCGACGCCATGACGGTCACGGGCCAGACGGTCGGGGAAAACCTCGACTGGTGGCAGGCCTCGGAGCGTCGGCAGAAGTTCCGCCAGTGCCTGCTGGAGCAGGACGGCGTCGATCCGGATGACGTGATCCTGCCGCCGGAGCGCGCCAGGGCGAAAGGGCTCACCTCGACGGTGGCCTTCCCGGTGGGCAACATCGCGCCGGAAGGATCGGTGATCAAAGCCACCGCCATTGATCCCTCGGTGGTGGACGACGACGGCGTGTATCGCCACACCGGCCGGGCGCGGGTATTTGTTTCGGAGGCGCGGGCGATCGGGGCGATTAAAAACGGCGAGATTGAGCGGGGCGATATCATGGTGGTGATCGGCGGCGGGCCGTCCGGCACCGGCATGGAGGAGACCTACCAGCTCACCTCGGCGCTGAAGCACGTGTCGTGGGGCAAAACGGTTTCGCTGATCACCGACGCGCGCTTCTCCGGCGTCTCGACCGGCGCCTGTTTTGGCCACGTGGCGCCCGAGGCGCTGGCGGGCGGGCCCATCGGCAAGCTGCGCGATAACGATATCATCGAGATCGTGGTTGACCGTCTGGCCCTGACCGGCAGCGTGAACTTTATCGGCACCGCGGAGGCGCGCCTGACGCCGGAAGAGGGCGCCCTGACGCTGGCGGCGAGAGCGCCACATCCGGATCTGCACCCGCACGATTTTTTACCGGACGATACGCGCCTCTGGGCCGCGCTGCAGTCGGTGAGCGGCGGAACCTGGAAAGGCTGTATTTATGATACCGATAAAATTATTGAGGTTATTAACGCCGGTAAAAAAGCCCTCGGCTTATAAATAATTAAGCGGTTAATTTTAGCCTGCGGAAAATATTCCGCGGGCGAATTTTCGTTGGCGTTAAAAGCCTATTTATTGAGTGTTTTGTTATTCAATAACTCGTTAAAAATAAAAGCTAAAAATATTTATTCAGTTTCCTCTTTATCCCAACCCTAATCACAAAAACAAAAAAACATAATTCATAAATTAAATATGGTCATTGCCGTAAAAACGAGCGGCTCATTACACTCTATTAACACGACAACGTGAATTAGGCACACGCATCACGGGTGTTTTCCTGACGACGCTGCGGGTATTTTTTTGCCCTCTTCAGGCCCCTGACGTTTGCATCATTCCACTCTCTGGGGTTGGGGATAAATATGCAATTAACCATGAAAGATAAAATTGGCTACGGGCTGGGTGACACCGCCTGCGGCTTTGTCTGGCAGGCGACAATGTTCCTGCTGGCCTATTTCTATACCGACGTCTTTGGGCTTTCCGCCGGGGTGATGGGCACGCTGTTCTTAATTTCGCGCGTGCTGGATGCCGTTACCGATCCGCTGATGGGGCTGCTGGTGGATCGTACCCGCACCCGCTACGGTCAGTTCCGCCCGTTCCTGCTGTGGGGGGCGATCCCGTTTGGCCTCGTCTGTATGCTGACCTTCTACACGCCGGACTTCTCCGCGCAGGGTAAAATCATCTACGCCAGCATCACCTATATCCTGCTGACGCTGGTGTACACCTTCGTCAACGTGCCCTACTGCGCGATGCCGGGGGTGATCACCGCCGATCCGAAAGAGCGCCACACGCTGCAGTCGTGGCGCTTTTTCCTCGCCGCCGCCGGATCGCTGGCGATCAGCGGTATCGCGCTGCCGCTGGTGGGGATCATCGGCAAGGGCAACGAGCAGGTGGGCTACTTTGGCGCGATGTGCGTGCTGGGGCTGACCGGCGTGGTGCTGCTGTACGTCTGCTTCTTTACCACCAAAGAGCGCTACACCTTTGAGGTGCAGCCGGGCGCTTCGGTGATGAAGGATCTCCGGCTGCTGTTCGGCAACACCCAGTGGCGGATCATGTGCACCTTCAAAATGATGGCGACCTGTTCCAACGTGGTGCGCGGCGGGGCGACGCTCTACTTCGTCAAATACGTGATGGATCACCCGGAGATGGCGATGCAGTTTCTGCTGTACGGCAGCATCGCCACCATGTTCGGCTCGCTGGCCTCGTCGCGCCTGCTGGGGCGCTTCGATCGGGTGAAGGCCTTCAAAGGAATTATCGTCGTCTATTCGCTGCTAAGCCTGCTGCTGTTCTTTATCCCTGCCGAACAGATTGGGCTGATTTTCGCGCTCAACATCGTTTTCCTGTTCATCTTTAACACCACCACGCCGCTGCAGTGGCTGATGGCCTCCGACGTGGTTGATTACGAAGAGAGCCGCAGCGGCCGCCGCCTCGACGGCCTGGTGTTCTCCACCTATCTGTTCAGCCTGAAGATTGGCCTGGCGATCGGCGGCGCGGTGGTGGGCTGGGTTCTCGCCTTTGTGAACTACTCCGCCAGCAGCAGCGTGCAGCCGGTGGAAGTGCTCACCACCATTAAAATCCTGTTCTGCGTGGTGCCGGTGGTGCTCTACGTCGGCATGTTCATCATGCTCTCGCTCTACAAGCTGAGCGACGAGCGCGTTGAGGCCATCAGCCGGGAGCTGCTTAAGCATCGCGCGGCGCAGAGTGAAGACGTTCCCGCCGCAGCGGCCGCAGCATCCAACTAAGAGGGAGGCACTATGTACACGATTACTAACCCGATTTTGACCGGCTTCAACCCCGACCCGTCCCTGTGCCGGCAGGGCGAGGATTACTACATCGCCACCTCCACCTTTGAGTGGTTTCCGGGTGTGCGCATTTACCACTCGCGGGATCTGAAAAACTGGTCGCTGGTCAGCACGCCGCTGGATCGCGTGTCGATGCTGGATATGAAAGGTAACCCTGACTCCGGCGGCATCTGGGCGCCGTGCCTGAGCTACGCCGACGGCCTGTTCTGGCTGCTGTATACCGATGTCAAAATCGTCGACTCGCCGTGGAAAAACGGCCGCAACTTTCTGGTGACCGCCCCGTCGGTCGAAGGCCCGTGGAGCGAACCGATTGCGATGGGCAACGGCGGCTTTGACCCGTCGCTGTTTCACGATAGCGACGGCCGAAAATACTACATCTATCGCCCGTGGGGGCCGCGCCACCACAGCGATCCGCACTGTACCATCGTCATGCAGGAGTATTTCCCGCAGACGCAAACCCTGGCGAAGACGCGCAAAACCCTGTTTACCGGCACCGACCTGCGCTACACCGAAGGGGCGCACCTGTACCGCAAAGAGGGCTGGTACTACCTGCTGGTGGCGGAGGGCGGCACCGGCTACGAGCACGCGGTGGTGCTGCGGGCGAAAAATATCGACGGGCCCTACGAGCTCTCTCCTGAGGTGACGCTGATGAGCAGCTGGCACCTGCCGGAGAACCCGCTGCAGAAAAGCGGCCACGGTTCGCTGCTGGAGACGCATACCGGCGAGTGGTATATGGCGTACCTTGTCAGCCGCCCGCAGCGCCTGCCCGGCGTGCCGCTGCTGGCGTCCGGCGGGCGCGGCTACTGCTCGCTGGGGCGGGAAACCGGCATTACGCCCGTCGCCTGGCGCGACGGCTGGCCGGGCACCGAGGGCGGCAAGC
>NZ_JAQGFU010000294.1:0-3828 GCF_030078455.1 Klebsiella sp. Ech2A
GCAGCAGCGAGACCAGCACCACGAAGAAGGCGACGTTGAAGAACAGGCGCGCGTTCTCAAGCCCGGCCATCATCGGGAATACGGCGAGGATAATCGGTACCGCGCCGCGTAATCCCACCCAGCTGATGAAGATGCGCTCGCGCAGGTTAAACCCGCGAAACGGCAGCAGGCCGGCGAAGACCGACAGCGGACGGGCGATAAAAATCATCCACATCGACAGCAGCAGCGCCGGGATCGCAATCGGCCACAGGTCCGACGGCGTCACCAGCAGGCCGAGCACCAGGAACATGGCGATTTGCGCCAGCCACGCCAGGCCGTCGAAGTTTTGCAGAATGCCGTGACGGTTGCGGATCGGCCGGTTGCCGAGCAGGAAGCCGCACAGATAGACCGCCAGGATGCCGCTGCCGTCCAGCGAGGTGGTGACGGCAAAAATCATAATTCCGCCGCTCAGCGCCAGCAGAGGATAGAGGCCGGCCGGCAGCACGATGCGGTTTATCATCTGCAGGAGCAGGTAGCCGCCGCCGAGGCCGATGATGATCCCGAGGCCAAACTGCTGCACGATGTGGACCGCGAACATCCAGCTGAGGCCGGTTTGGTGCTGCTGAATCATCTCGATAAGCGTGATGGTCAGAAATACCGCCATCGGATCGTTGCTGCCGGATTCGATCTCCAGCGTTGAGCCGACGCGCTCGTTGAGGCCCTTGCCGCCGAGCAGGGAGAAGACCGCCGCGGCGTCGGTGGAGCCGACAATCGCGCCGATCAGCATCCCCTCAATCAGGTTGAGATGAAATAGCCACGCCGCCATCAGCCCGGTCAGGCAGGAGGTGATCAGTACCCCGACGGTGGCCAGCGAAAGCGCCGGCCACAGCGCCACGCGAAAGGAGCTGGCCTGGGTGCGCATCCCGCCATCCAGCAGGATCACCGCCAGCGCCAGGTTACTCACCATATAGGCGAAAGGGTAGTTGTCAAAAGGGATGCCGCCGATACCGTCAACGCCCGCCAGCATGCCGATAGCCAGGAAGATGACCAGAATCGGAATGCCGAGACGTGAGGAAAAGGAACTCAATAAAATGCTACAGGTTACTAATACAGAACCCAGAATAAACAGACTAATAACCGCACCGGCATCCAATGTTCATGCACTCCTTACGCGTATGAAGACTTTGAGAAATTGACATCATATTAACCATCCGCGCGGGATCCGGAAATGTGTCACGGAAAATTTTATTCCGTCAGCACCGGATGCCCGCTCAGCGTGAGGGTGGTGGTGGCCGCATTGTTCACCAGCAGCGCCCGCGCGCCGAGCGGCAGGGTGACGGTGCGCTGCTCGTGGCCGAAATCCAGGCCGTCGATCAGCGGAATAGCGAGCTGCGCGCGCAGGTAAGCGTAGACCGCCGGTAAATCGTATCCGGCGTCGTAATCGTTGGGCGCGGCGCCGCTGAAGCTGCCGAGGATAATCGCCCGCTGGCGTGCAAGAATGCCGCTGTGCAGCAGCTGCAGCAGCATGCGCTCGACGCGGAACGGATGTTCGTTGATATCTTCCAGCACCAGAATGCCGTCGGCAATCTGCGGCAGCCACGGCGTGCCGATAAGCGAGGTGAGCATCGCCAGGTTGCCGCCCCACAGCGTGCCCTGCGCGCGGCACTCCGGACCGTCGCCGTCCCATTCGAGGGTAAACTGCGGGCTGCTCAGCGCCTGCCAGAAGTGAAATTCCGTGAACGGATCCAGCGTTTCTGCACCAAAGTTACCTGCCAGCATCGGCCCGCTGAAGGTGATTATGCTACCCTTTGCCAGCAGACCCAGCTGGATCGCCGTGAAATCACTGTGGCCGCAGATCAGCAGCGGATCCTGCCGCTGGCGCCCGGTCAGGCCCTGCCAGTCGATGTGTGGGAGCAGGCGGCTGGCGCCGTAGCCGCCGCGTACCGGCATCACGATGCGGTTGCTGCCGTCGAGGGTGACGAGCTGGTTGATATCGTCCAGGCGTTGCTGCTCAGTCCCGGCAAAGCGCTGCTGTCGGCGGGTAATGACCTGCTGGTTCATCACCTGGTGTCCTGCTTCCAGCAGACGGCTGACGCCGCGGGCCGCCGCCTGCTGGTTGGTGCAGTAGCCTGAAGGGGCGACCAGATAAAACTGAGACATGACAATTCCTTGCTAAGAATGAAAGGGTTATCATGCCGCCTGGAGCGATTATTGTCATCTCCAGGCAGCAAACTTCAGCCAATAAGGATAGATGTGTGAAATTGAGATGGTGCGTTTTTTTATTTGTGTTCCTGGCCGGCTGTAGCTCGAAACATGATTACCGCAATCCGCCGTGGAACGCCGAGGTTCCGGTGAAGCGGGCGATGCAGTGGATGCCAATCAGCGAAAAAGCCGGCGCGGCGTGGGGCGTTGATCCGCAGCTGGTGACGGCGATTATCGCCATTGAGTCCGGCGGTAATCCGACGGTAGTAAGTAAATCCGGCGCGGTTGGCCTGATGCAGCTGAAGCCTTCGACCTCCGGGCGCGATGTTTACCAGCGCATGGGCTGGCGCGGCGAGCCGTCGGTGAGCGAGCTGAAAAACCCGGAGCGCAATATTTCGATGGGCGCGGCCTATCTGAGCATTCTTGAGAACGGTCCGCTGGCCGGGATTAAAGATCCGCAGGTGATGCGCTACGCGGTGGTGGTCTCCTACGCCAACGGCGCCGGCGCGCTGCTGCGCACCTTCTCGTCGAACCGCCAGGACGCGATTGACGAGATCAATGATATGGATGCCGACGATTTCTTCGAGCACGTCGCGAAAAAGCATCCGGCGCCGCAGGCGCCGCGCTATATCTGGAAGCTGCAGAAAGCGCTGGACGCGATGTAATCATCGCCGCCTTGCGCCACTCGCGTCGCGCTTAGCGGGAGACAGAACGCGTGATTCTGTCGCCCGCAGGCGCGGCGTTTTAGACCAGAGCTTAGAAATCGTAGCCGACGGTGGCCGTCACGCTGCGCTCCGCGCCCCAGTAGCAGTTGCCGGTTCCGTAGCAGCCGGAGAGGTACTCCCGGTCGCTGAGGTTATTCGCATTCACCTGCACGAACGCCCCTTTCAGCGACGGCGACCAGACGCCGAGATCTGCCCGCACCATGGCATCCAGCAGGGTCACCGACGGCAGACGCTCGGTATTGGCATCATCCGCCCACTGTTTCCCAATGTAGCGTACCCCCGCACCGGCGCTGATCCCCGCCGGGAACTGATAGCGCGCCCAGAAGGAAGCCATCTGATCCGGCGAGAGCTGCGGCGTATTATCGTTGGTGCCGTCCCTGGTTTCCTGGAAGCGCAGGCGGTTCCAGGTATAGGAGGCGATGGTGCTCAGCTGCGGCGTAATTTGGTTACGCATCTCCAGCTCGACGCCCTGAGAGTGCACCTTCCCGGCCGGAACAAAGGTCGCGGTGGCGATATTCGGATCGCGGGTGGCCACGTCTTTCTGGGTTAAATCATAGATAGCGATACTGTACATATCGGCGCTGCCCGGCGGCTGGAACTTCAGACCCGCTTCTACCTGCTCCGCGGTCGTCGGTTTAAGCAGGGTGCCGTCGGCTCCCGGCAGCATTGCCGGGGTAATGGCCTGGCTGTAGCTCAGGTACGGCGAGAGGCCGTTTTCCAGAGCGTACAGCAGGGAGGCGCGGCCGCTGATATGGTCATCCGAACGGCGGCTCGAGGTGCCGAAGGTGTCGCTGACCTGCCGGGAAACGATGCGATCGTAGCGGCCGGAGAGATCCAGATGCCAGCGATTCCACACCATCTCGTCCTGCAGATAGAGCCCGGTTTGGTAGTAGCGGCGGTTATTGTTATCGCTGTAGGTGAC
>NZ_JAQGFU010000295.1:0-3820 GCF_030078455.1 Klebsiella sp. Ech2A
AGGGGGAACATCAGGTTAAACCCGTCCGCCGCTCCGGCGCGCCAGGTGGCGGTTAGCGCGTCGGCGACCTCTTCCGCGCTGCCGATCAGCAGCCAGCTGTCGGAGCTTTGCAGCAGCAGGCGCCCCAGCTGCAGTACGGTCAGGCTGGGATCGTAGTGGCGGATAAGCCGCAGTGCGGTGCGGATGCCGTCAAACGTCGCCTCGTCCGGCAGCGGCGGCAGGGGCTGGTCCGGCGAGTGGGCGCTTAAATCCATCCGCAGGTAGGAGGAGAGCAGGTCTATCGCCATCTGGTCGCTCATCAAACGCTCGTTCAGCCGCTGGCGCTCCTCCTTCTCGGCGTCGGAATTGACCACCACGGGCAGAACGCCGGCGATGATTTTAAAGTGCGCCGGATCGCGCCCGTAGTCCCGCAGCCGCTGATTCATCTCCTGGCGATAGGCCAGCCCCTCGGCAATGGATTGAATAAACACGAAGTGCATATCTGACCACGCCGCGGCGAGGTTTTTCCCCGCCTCGGAAGACCCCGCCTGGACCAGCACCGGATGACCCTGCGGCGGGCGCGGGACGTTGAGCGGCCCGCGGACGTTAAAGAACTCGCCGCGATGGTTGAGGTGGTGCACCTTAGGCGCGTCGGCAAACAGGCCGCTCGTTTTGTCATACAGCACCGCATCATCCTCCCAGGAGTCCCAAAGCCGGGTGACGACATCGATAAACTCCCCGGCGCGCTGGTAGCGGTTGCCGTGCTGCGGCAGCCGGTCGAGGCCGAAGTTCGCCGCTTCCTCTTCCAGCCACGAGGTGACTACGTTCCAGCTCGCCCGGCCGCCGCTGAGAAAGTCCAGCGAGGCAAAATAGCGGGCGAGGTTGTAGGGTTCGTTGTAGGAGGTGGAGGCGGTGCCCATCAGGCCGATATGCTCGGTCACGGCGGCGAGGGCGGCGAGCAGGGTGATGGGCTCCAGCCGCGCGTTGGCGTAGTGGGTAAGGCCGCTGGGTACCGTATCCCAGATCGAGATATGGTCGGCGATGAAGATGGCGTCAAGGGTGGCGGCCTCGGCTTTCTTCGCCAGCTCCGCGTAGTAGCCGAGGGTAAAAATTTCTTTGCCCGGCGCCTGAGGATGGCGCCATGAGAAGCGGTAATCCCCCTGCGGATTAAAGAAAAACAGGTTCAGAATCATATGATTTTCAGACATGTGCGGCTCGTTTGCGGTTATTGCCGATCCCTGGCGAGGAGAGGTTAGCGGTTTGCCAGATGGTCGTTGACCCACGCTTCCGCCACGGCGGCCGGATCTTTATGCTGCAGATCGACCTGCTGGTTGAGTTCAATCAGGGTGGCGTTGTTCAGCTTGCCGGAGACGTCGTTCAGCACCTTGCTCACCGTCGGCGTCAGGCTGGCTTTGCGCACCAGCGGCACCACGTTCTGGCTCGGCTGCTCGTGCTTATCGTCGTCCAGCACCACCCAGTCCTCTTTCGCCAGGTTGCCCTGGGTGGAGATAACCGTCGCGACGTCGATTTTGCCGGAGTTGAGCGCCAGGCGAGTCAGCGGCCCGCCCATATCGAGGGATTTTACCGCCTTAAATTCGAGGCCGTAGACGCGCTTAAGCCCCGGCAGGCCGAGCGCGCGCACCGCCAGCTCCGGCGGCCCGCCGATGGTCAACTGATGAGCAATGGGCTGCAGATCGGAGAGCTTGCTCAGGCCGTACTTTTTCGCCGTGTCGGCGCGAACCGCCCACGCGGTAATTGAGGTCGCCGGGGAAGGCGTCAGCAGCGTGAAGTCGGCGGGCAGAACCTTAGCCAGCTCGGCGCTGACGTCGCTCTGGCTGGTGGCCAGGGTTTTACCGTCGTAGTAGTTAAGCAGGGCGCCAAGATACTCCGGCACAATATCAATTTCGCCGCTCTTTAATGCCGGAATAATAATCTCGCGGTTGCCGAGATTAAGTCGGGTGCTGACCGCAATATTATTTTTCTTCAGCGCGCTGGCGTAAATATTAGCGAGAATAGAGCTCTCGGTGAAATTAGCGCCGCCGATCGTGACGCTTTCCGCTAATGAGCTAAAGCTTAAGCCGAGTAACCCGACGGCTAATAGTGACAGGCGAAAACGGCGACGGTGAAAAGGGAAAGCTAATATATTGTGCATAGTGCCTCGCTAGGTGAATAAATATCCGTGATGCGCTAAGTCAGCCACGGGTACGCTGCCGCCCGCGTGAGATATTCGGGCCGCGGCGATGGGGGATAAAAACTAATACTCCGGAGTGCCGATGGTATGGGTGAAGCGTCGGTCAATCAGTGAAAAGAGCAGCTCGCTGCCGATGGCCAGCAGGGAGACCACCAGCGAGCCGGCGATCACCTGCGGAATATCGCGCTGGCCGAGCCCGTCAATCAGAAAGCGGCCGAGGCCGCCGAGGCCCGCATAGGCCGCGACGACGGCGGTGGCGATAAGCTGTACCAGCGCGGTACGCATTCCGGCGAAAATAAGCGGTGCGGCCAGCGGGATCCGCAGCTGCCAAAGGCTTTGCAGCGGCGTCATGCCCAGCGCCTTCGCCGCATCGCACAGCTGGCGGTCGGCGTGATAGATCCCGACCCAGGCGTTGGTCAGAATCGGCGGAACGGACATGGCGACCAGCGCGGCGAAGAGCGGAATATCGTTAAAACCAAACAGCAGAATGCACAGCAGAATTAATCCCAGCGCCGGAACTGCCCTGCCGATATTAAATAAGTTAATGATCACGAAGGCGCCTTTGCGCCAGTAGCCGAGCGCAATTCCCGTGGGCAGAGCAATGGCGGAGGCGATCAGCATGCTCAGCGTCACGTAGTAAATATGCTCCCGCAGGCGCACCAGAATACCGCCGTCGCTGAGCCAGTGTTCGGGCTGCAAAAACCAGCCCAGCGTTGCCTGTAGGATATCCATCAGCGCGTCCAGGGCGTAAGCCAATAGCCAACGCGGGCGATCAGCGAGTCAAATAACAGCGACAGCGCGAGGCTCAACGCCAGGCTGACAATGACAGGAGTAATAAAATCCTGGTTAAACCCCGCCAGCAGCAGCTGTCCCAGCCCGCCCTGGCCAATCAGCGCGGTCACCGTCACCAGCCCAACCAGGGTGACGGAGGCGATGCGCAGGCCGGCAAACAGCGACGGCGCCAGCAGGTGCAGCTCGATGTCAAAAAAGCGGTAGCCGCGGGTGTAGCCCAGCGCGCGGGCCGACTCCAGCACCGCCGCCGGCAGCTTCTCGATGCCGGCAAGCGTATTGCGCAGCAGGATCAGCAGGGAATAGATCGTCAGGCCGATGACCGAGGTGGTCAGCGACAGGCCGGTGAACGGCAGCAGTAAAATGAACAGCGCCAGCGAGGGGATCGTAAACAGGATCCCGCAGAGATAGAGCAGCGGCTGCGCGGCTTTCGGCCAGCGCAGGGTCAGGCCAATCAGTAACCCCGTTATCAGGGTGCCAAAAAAGAGCGGGATAGCCACCAGCTGGGTATGCTGCCACAGCAGCGCGCCGAGCGTCATTCGGTTGTCGAGGATCCACTGCCAGTCAACCATAGCGGCGAATTTCCACCAGACCATCCAGCACGTGCTGGAGCAGCGAGTGCGAAACGGTACCCTGATATTTTCCGCTGTCGTCGACGTGCACCAGCACGCCGCCCGGCGCATCCAGCAGCGCGCTGTAGGCAAAGCGCAGGCTGTCCAGCGCGGCCAGCGGCTGGGTGATGGGCAACGCGATGCGCCTGTGCGGATCGAACCACTGCAGCGGGCGCTGGTGCCTATCGAGGATCAGCTGCAGCGGGCTGCTGAGGGTCGGGTGGTGGCTGGCGATGGGCGTATGCTGCTC
>NZ_JAQGFU010000296.1:0-3782 GCF_030078455.1 Klebsiella sp. Ech2A
CCCGGGGCTGGCTTCGCTGACGCTGGCGCTGTCGATCTACACCTCTTCGTTCATTGCTGAAGTGATTCGCTCCGGTATCCAGTCGGTCCCGCACGGACAGAGTGAAGCGGCCCGTTCGCTAGGGTTGCCAAATCCGGTGACCATGCGGCAGGTGATCATCCCCCAGGCAATGCGGGTCATCATTCCACCGCTGACCAGTCAGTATCTCAACATCGTGAAAAACTCGTCGCTGGCGGCGGCGATCGGCTACCCGGATATGGTCTCGCTGTTTGCCGGTACGGTGCTGAATCAGACCGGCCAGGCTATCGAGACTATTGCCATCACCATGGCGGTCTACCTGATCATCAGTCTGATAATTTCGCTGCTGATGAACATCTACAACCGCAAAATCGCGCTGGTTGAGCGTTAAGAGAACGGAATGACTATGTCTGTTACCACACATGAAACACCCCCGGCCCCCACCAACCCGGCAAGTAAAGCCTGGGCCTGGGCACGTAAGCATCTCTTCTCCAGCTGGTTCAATACGCTGCTGACGCTGCTGTGCCTGTGGATTATCTGGACCCTGATCCCCCCTGCTCTGAACTGGCTGGTGTTCAAGGCAAACTGGCTGGGTACAACCCGCGCCGACTGTACCAAAGAAGGCGCCTGCTGGGTGTTTATCCACGCCCGCTTTGGCCAGTTTATGTACGGGCTCTATCCGCACGAGCTCCGCTGGCGTATCAACCTCGCGCTGGTGATTGGCCTGCTGTCCATCATTCCGATGTTTATCAAATCAATGCCGCGCCGGGGCCGCTATATCGCCTGCTGGGCGGTGGCCTATCCCATCCTCGTCTGGGTTCTGTTGTACGGCGGTTTTTTGGGCCTCGATCGCGTCGAGACCCGCCAGTGGGGGGGTCTGACGCTGACGCTGATTATCGCTTCTGTCGGGGTTGCCGGGGCGCTGCCATTGGGCATTTTGCTGGCGCTGGGACGTCGTTCAACCATGCCGGTCGTTCGCACTCTGTCGGTGATTTTTATCGAGTTTTGGCGCGGCGTGCCGCTGATTACCGTGCTGTTTATGTCATCGGTGATGCTGCCCCTGTTTATGGCCGAAGGCACCACCATCGATAAGCTGGTGCGCGCGCTGGTCGGGGTTATTCTGTTCCAGTCGGCCTACATCGCGGAAGTGGTGCGCGGCGGATTACAGGCGCTGCCCAAAGGGCAGTATGAAGCGGCCGAATCGCTGGCGCTGGGCTACTGGAAAACGCAGTTTCTGGTCATTCTCCCCCAGGCGCTCAAGCTCACTATCCCCGGCCTGGTCAACACCATCATCGCTTTGTTTAAAGATACCAGCCTGGTGATCATCATCGGCCTGTTCGATCTTTTCAGCAGCGTACAGCAGGCAACGGTTGACCCCACCTGGCTTGGCATGTCGACGGAGGGCTACGTTTTTGCCGCCCTCGTCTACTGGATTTTCTGTTTTAGCATGTCGCGCTACAGCCAGTACCTGGAAAAGCGCTTTCACACCGGGCGTACATCGCACTGAGGTTTTACATGACACACTCTATGACTAATTCTGCTGAAGCGATGATGATTTCGCTCGAAAATGTGAACAAATGGTACGGTCAGTTCCACGTATTGAAAGATATTAACCTGCAGGTGAAGCCCCGCGAGAGGATTGTACTCTGCGGCCCCTCCGGCTCGGGTAAATCGACCACCATCCGCTGCATCAACCACCTGGAAGAGCATCAGCAAGGGCGTATCGTCGTTGATGGTATTCATCTCAACGATGATGTCCGCAACATAGAACGGGTGCGGACTGAAGTTGGCATGGTATTTCAACACTTTAATCTTTTCCCTCACCTGACCGTTTTGCAGAACTGCACGTTGGCGCCGACCTGGGTGCGTAAGATGCCAACGAAGGAAGCGGAAGCGCTGGCAATGCACTATCTGCAGCGCGTCCGTATTGCTGAGCATGCGCATAAGTTCCCGGGGCAGCTATCCGGTGGTCAGCAGCAGCGCGTGGCTATTGCCCGTTCGCTGTGCATGAAGCCAAAAATCATGCTGTTTGATGAACCCACCTCAGCGCTTGATCCGGAGATGGTCAAAGAGGTGCTCGATACCATGATTGGCCTGGCGGAAGACGGCATGACGATGCTGTGCGTCACCCATGAAATGGGCTTTGCGCGTACGGTCGCGGACCGGGTTATCTTTATGGACCGCGGCGAGATTGTCGAACAGGCTCCGCCGCAGGAGTTTTTTGCCCATCCAAAATCGGAACGTACCCGCGCGTTTCTGTCGCAGGTTATTCACTAAACGTTAAAGGACCTTACCGCTTAAATACCCCTCAGCGTTGGCAGAGCGGGTATTTAAGCGGTCATTTATCGCATCACGATCAATCAGGGGAGCAGTCGCGCTGCACATCAACCGCCACTTCCAGAGCCAGCGTTGCCCCGCCATCGAAAATAACGCCCTGTAACGGAGTCACATCGGCATAATCCCTTCCCCACGCCGTGACGATATGCTGCCCCTGCGGCATGAGATCGTTGGTCGGATCAAACTCCAGCCAGCCGATATCAGGGATAAAAATGGCAAACCAGGCATGTGACGCATCGGTCCCGACGAGTTTTTCCTGCCCCTCTGGCGGCAGCGTTTCAATATAGCCGCTGATATAACGCGCGGGTAAGCCGACAGAGCGCAGGCAAGCGATCGCCAGATGGGCAAAATCCTGACAGACGCCGCGCTTTTCCTCTAAAACCTGCTCGGGTGGTGTAGTGACGCTGGTCGCAACCGGATCGAAAGTAAATTCCGTAAAAATACGATGCGTGAAGTCCATCGCCGCCTGGATCACGCCAGCATTATCGTGAAAAATGTCGGCCGCATAGCTGGCCAGCCGTTCGGAACGGCAGATTAAACCGGAGTCGAGCAGATACTCTTTCGCCATTCGCAGATCCGCTGTCCCGGCCTCATGCAGCAATTGACGATACTCACCGCAGGTCAGCGTGTGGTCATATCGCAGGTTCGCGCGGTCTGTTTCGTCAATATCAAAGTAACTTTCCATCTCAACGGTTAGCCTGTCGTGCGGAACCTGGATCGAGAAATAAAACGTCAGATTACCGAAATAATCACTACCCTCGCTCTGATAAACGGGCATCGGCGTCACCGTAATCCGACGCAGTAAACAGCGTTGATTAGCCGTATCGCGCGGCAGAAGATGCGTCATGTTGTAGCATAACGTCACGGGTGAATTGTACTGGTACTCCGTAAGATGACGTACCCGGTATTTCATAAGTCAGTCTTCCATTGCGCGTTAATCAACTGCTGCGGCCCATCTGCATGATCGAAATACTTGTCGCTCAGCAGGGTCGTAAACTGTTCGAGTTGGCTTATTATCTGCGTCATGAGCGTATCCAGCTTTCCACGCAGCTCCGTTTGTTCATCGACCTGCGCCAACATGTCCAGCTCGGCCAGTTGAATATCGGTCAGTGATTTCATTATCGGACGCATGTCGGACGTCAGGCTGGACGTCTGACCATCCTGTCGCGGTAGATCGAGGAGATATTTACGCAGTCGATCGATCTGATAAATCAACGAACGCGGGTTGCTGGCGTCCAGCATCAATAAATCCAGACCAGAAATGATGTTCATTCGTCCTCGGTAGCGGCGACGGAAAGAGATCAATGCCTCTACGCTCATCAGTACCGATTCTAAAATTTGCTGTTGCTGTAAACCAGGAAGAGCGTGGATCAGCGTGTGTTTGAGTAAAATGGCGGTTAGAAGCGCCCTGTCTCCTATAAAAATCT
>NZ_JAQGFU010000297.1:0-3798 GCF_030078455.1 Klebsiella sp. Ech2A
GTATTGACCCTTTGGGTGAGCGAGAGCTGGCACGGCATCGGCCCGGCCTGGACGGGGCTGGCGGCGGCGGTGATTACGCTGCTGCCGCGGGTGGGGTTTATCAGCGGGGAAGAGTTCTCCACCGGGGTGAATATTCGCACCTGTATTTACGTCGCCGGGATCCTCGGGCTGGCGATTACCGTCACGCAGACCGGGATTGGCGGCGTGGTCGGCAACGCTTTGCTGCACGTTATGCCGCTCGATAAAGAGAGTCCTTTTACCAGCTTCCTTGCCCTCACCGGGATCACCAGCGCCCTCAACTTTATTATGACCGCCAACGGCGTACCCGCGCTGTACACCACCTTTGCGCAGAGCTTTGCCGACGCCACCGGCTTCCCGCTGCTGAGCGTGATTATGATTCAGGTCCTGGGCTATTCGACGCCGCTGCTGCCGTATCAGGCATCGCCTATCGTGGTGGCGATGGCGCTGGGCAAAGTCCCGGCGCGGTCGGGGATGCTGCTGTGTATTGCGCTGGCGGCGGTCAGCTATCTGCTGCTGCTGCCGCTGAACTACGGGTGGTATCAGCTGCTGGGGAAACTATAAAAAAACCCGGCTAGCGCTACGCTAAGCCGGGCTGCGGATCCATCTCGCCGGGTGACCGGCGTATTGAATTACGCTTTTTTCGCTGCTTCTGCTGCTTTAACGATGACCGCGAAAGCGTCTGCTTTCAGCGATGCGCCGCCAACCAGCGCGCCGTCGATGTCCGGCTGGGTGAACAGCTCTGCGGCGTTAGATGCGTTAACGGAACCGCCGTACTGAATGATGACCTGCTCGGCCACTTTGGCGTCCGCTTTAGCAATGTGGTCACGGATAAATTTGTGCACGGCCTGAGCCTGAGCCGGAGTAGCGGATTTGCCGGTACCGATCGCCCATACTGGCTCATAAGCGATAACCACGCCTTCGAATGCCGCTGCGCCCTGAGTTTTCAGCACGGCGTCGATCTGACGTGCGCAAACTTCTTCCGTTTTGCCCGCTTCGTTTTCCGCTTCGGTTTCCCCGATGCACAGAACCGGGATCAGACCCTGCTCTTTCAGCACGGCGAATTTCTTCGCGATAAATTCGTCAGACTCTTTGTGGTAAGTACGACGCTCAGAGTGGCCGATGATGATGTATTCAGCGCCGACATCTTTCAGCATCTGGGCAGAGGTTTCACCGGTGAATGCGCCGGACTGGTTCAGGTCAACGTTCTGCGCGCCCAGGTGAATATGGCTGCCTTCTGCCGCATGCTTAGCCAGATCGATATACATTTCCGGCGGAGCGATAGCAACAGCACAGCCGGTCACGCCGGCCAGCTCGGTACGCAGGTTAGCCACCAGCTCATTTACCATGTGGCGGCTGCCGTTCAGTTTCCAGTTACCCATCACTAAAGGATGTCGCATTTTAATTCTCCACGCTATAAGCGAATTAAGGAATATAGCCGCCCCTGGGGGCAGCATGGTCTGTCAAACAGTATAGAGTTTCGTCGTTGGAAAGGCTTTGCTTTTTGTCATTTATTATTGCTCTCCAGCGTTTCAGATAGCGCTAGCTTAATCGGTTCAACAGCGAAGGTAAGCCCCTTTTCGCCGTTGTCTGCTACCACATAGCGGATGGCGCCTTCGGTTTCGGCGAAGTAGCGTTTTCCTTTGCCCGTGGCGAGCAGTTTTTGCAGCTTTTGCCCGCTTTGCGCCGGGCTTAATGTCGGGACGAAGGCGCGCAGAACGGCGCTCATATACTCCTGCGCTTTCGCCTTTGCCGCCTTCTGCTCCGGCCCCTGAACGGGGAGCCAGGTCACCTGCATCGATTTGATTTTGAGCGTGCCGCGCTCGAGGGCGGTGGAGGCGTACAGGTTTTCGTTAATCTTGCTTGCCGCCCGGGTCAGGTTAGCCCGGTCGCGGCTGGAGCTAATTGCGTGAAATTCGTTGAGCTGCAGTTTGGGGTTATCGGCGTTGAATTTCTCGCGAAACTCGCTGATAGAGATATCAAATACCGGCGCGCCGGAGAGCAAATAGGGGGCTGCGGAGGAGGCTTCTGGCTCGGCGGACAGCGCCTTATGGCCGACAGATAACGCTGTCAGCCCAATCAAACATAAGGTTGCCCACTTCTTCATACCCGTCCTTCCTTTTTTTGCCTGCTGACGATTAAAACGGGAACCGTCGCGCTTGTCAAAAAGTCACCGCTCCAGGGTAAACTACGCCAATGATGATGATAAGGAATAAAACATGACCCTACAGCAGTGGATGTTCTCAATTAAAGGGCGTATTGGACGTCGGGATTTCTGGATTTGGATCGTTATCTGGGTATTGACCATGAGCGCGCTGTTCACCCTTGCCGGGTCAAATTTGCTGAATCTACAGACCGCGGCCTTTATGCTGGTGTGCCTGCTCTGGCCAACGGCGGCGGTGACCATCAAACGGCTGCACGATCGCGGCAGGTCGGGTCTCTGGGCGCTGCTGATGGTTCTGGCGTGGATGCTGCTGGCCGGGAACTGGGCGGTGCTGCCGGGGGCCTGGCAGTGGGTTGTCGGCCGCTTTGTGCCGACGCTGATTATGGTGATGATGCTGATCGACCTGGGAGCGTTCGTCGGTACCCAGGGCGAAAATAAATTTGGTAAAGAGACGCAGGACGTTCGCTGGAAGGCGGAGTCCTGATCACCAGTAGTGTTCGGCCGTCATATGGCCCGGCCGGCGGCGCAGATGCTTGCTCATCTGCCGGGTGTCCTTCAGCAGCTGCTGGGTATCCCGCACCATCTGCGGGTTGCCGCAGAGCATCACGTGGCTATTGTCAGCGTTCATCGCCAGGCCAACCGCCTCTTCCAGAGCGCCGGTTTCGATCAGGAACGGAATACGCCCCGTTAGCATGCCCGGAACGGTTTCCCGACTGACCACCGACTGGATGCGCAGCTTGCCCTTATATTTTTCCTCCAGCGCCTGCATTTGCGGCAGATAGCTAAGATCGGCGGCATAGCGCGCGGCGTGGACCAGCACCAGGTTGTTAAAGCGCTCGAGGTCCTTACCTTCTTCGAGAATCGACAGGTAGGGGCCAATGGCGGTGCCGGTGGCCAGCATCCACAGGGTGTCGCAATCTGGAACCTCTTCCAGCACAAAGAAGCCGGCGGCTTCGCTGACGATCTGCACGTCATCGCCCGGCTTCAGCGCCGCCAGCCGCGGGCTGAGTTTACCCTCCGGAACCGTCACCAGGTAGAATTCAAGATCGGGATTGCTCGGGGCGTTAACGTAGGAGTAGGCGCGCTGGACGCGCTCGCCGTCAACGTCGAGGCCCAGTTTGGCAAACTGCCCGGCGGTAAACGGATGAACAGGGGCCCGCACATGTAAACTAAACAGCGCGTCGGTCCAGAATTCCACTTTTGTTACTTTGCCGCTAACCCAGTCCGCCATGATCTTCTCCCGTTGCGAAGCGTTGCCTTATCTTCGTTGCAGACGACAAAGATTTCCAGCCCAACGGGGCCGGAAAGCTCTATTGATCAAATATTAGCGCCTGCTTGAACCCGTCCGCCGGACGGCTTACAGGATGTGCCGCTGGATATCCGGATCTTTGCGATCGAGATAGTGAATGGACTGGATGCGGCGGATGGTGCGCGATTTGCCGCGGATCAGCAGCGTCTCGGTGGTGGCCATATTGCCCTTGCGGGTGATGCCGTCCAGCAGGTCGCCTTTGGTGATCCCGGTGGCGGCAAAGACCACGTTATCGCTGCGCGCCATCTCGTCGAGGCGCAGCACGATGCCGGCCTCAATGCCCATCTCCTTGCAGCGGGCCAGCCGG
>NZ_JAQGFU010000298.1:0-3784 GCF_030078455.1 Klebsiella sp. Ech2A
TTTGGGCAGCCGGGACCTGAGGTGACCAGCGCGACGCCCGCTTTCCCGGTGATCCGCCCGACCGCCGCGGCCATAAAGGCGGCGTTGGCCTCGTGGCGCACCGGAATAATGCGGATTGAGGAGTCGAGGAGGGAATCAAACACCTTGTCGATTTTGGCACCGGGGATGCCGAAGACCTGGCGTACGCCCTGGGCCTCAAGCTGGCTGACGATGAGGTCGGCACCGTGGGCCCACTGACGTTCGTGACGCGGTTTGTCCATCTGAAGCTCCTTAGTTTTCTACCGCACGAATGGCGGCATCGAGATTGTCAGGATGCAGGTCGGCCTGCAGGAAAGCGCTGTCGGCCGGGAGGTCAATCATCAGCTTGTGGATCTCGCCGAAGGTCAGCACGCCGCTATCGAGCTGGTAGTCCAGCAGATGGCCGCCTCCCTGGCGATCGTCGGTAATAAAGTGCTCGTGGTAGCCGGCAACGTTGAGGCCCTGCATATGCTGCGGGGTGCGAAAGCCGACCAGCGTCCCCTTGCGCTGGTTGAAGCGGAAAACCGGCTGGTCATCCAGCACGTCGGTCATCGCCCGATAGGGCGGCGTCTGCCGCGGCACGGTGCGGGTGTGGGCGTGGCGAAAGTGGCCATCAATATGCAGAGCGCAGAACAGGTTATCGGAGGGGATTTGCCGGTTGATAACGTCGTGCAGCTGCTGGCGGCTGACCGGGTGGTCAAAGGTTTTACGGTACTGCGGTCGGAACCAGGTCATCACCGCGAAGGGCGTTTTTTGATCCGCCCGGGCTTTACGCGCGCTGCCGTCGGCACGCAGCTGGTAGACCTCGCTGCTAAAGGCTATCAGCTCGCCATCGAGTTCGTTAAAGGTCCCGAGGCCGAAGTCGCCGTGGGTCAGCAGGTCGGCGATGGTGGTGCTCCCCTCATAGACCCCGCTCAGCAGCGCGCTCATCAGAGAGGTCTGATAGATAACGCTATCAGGATGGTGGGCAGAGAAGCCGCGTACGGTTTCGCACAGGCTCTCCTGGCAGGTGCATTCAGGATAATGATTCACAATCCACTTCCTCGTTCAACAAATATAAGAAAGATTAAATAAATGTTGACCCGATTCAGCTCACAGTTCCAATATAGAATCCATCCTTGTTTGAGACGTTTTCGATATGGAACTTCGCTATTTACGTTATTTTGTCGCCGTCGCCGAGGCGCGGAACTTCACCCGGGCGGCCCACGATCTTGGGATTTCTCAGCCGCCGTTAAGTCAGCAAATTCAGCGTCTTGAGCGCGAAATAGGGACCCCGCTGCTGCGCCGCCTGACGCGCGGGGTTGAGCTGACGGAGGCCGGGGAGTCGTTCTACGTCGACGCGTGTCAGATCCTCGCCTTAAGCGATGCGGCGCTGGAAAAAACCAAGGGGATTGCGCGGGGCATGAACGGTAGCCTGGTGCCGGGGATCACCAGTTCAGCAGCTTTTCATTCGCAGATTTTCTCTTTGCTGTACCAGTTTCAGCAGCGCTATCCGTCGGTGGCCCTGCGCCAGGTCGAAGGCAATATGGCGACGCTGATGCACGCCCTGGGCGAGGCGGAGCTGGATATCGCCTTTGTGCGCCTGCCGTGTGAAAGCAGCAAGGCCTTTAATTTGCGCATTATTGCCGAGGAGCCGATGGTTATCGCGCTGCATCGCTCGCACCCGCTCTCCGGGGAAAGCGCGCTTTCTCTGGCGCAGCTGAGCGACGCGGTACCGGTTATTTTCCCGCCGGAGGTCGCGCCGGGGCTCTACGAGCAGGTTTATGCTAGCTGCCGGCGTGCTGGGGTCGATATGAGCCGCGCCAGGCAATCTTCACAGATCTCGTCTTCCATTAGCATGGTGGACGCGGGTTTCGGCTTTGCTCTGGTGCCTCAGTCGATGACCTGTATTCGCCACCCCAACGTCACCTGGCATCCCCTGCTGGACGCGTCGCTGAAGACCGAGATCGCCATCGCGTGGCGACGTTTTGAACGCTCGCGGACGGTAAAGCGTTTTCTGGAGATGTTTTAGGCGGGACGCAGGGCTAGCAGGTATAGACGTTTGCCGCGGTTGGCCCGCGCAGCCCGTTAACCCGACGAAACTCAACGCGAATACCGGGCGTCATTGCCGTGGACTCGCCGGGGGATAATGCGGAAATATGAACCTGAACGTCTTTACGACCGTCGGAAGGGGCGATAAGGCCTCTGCCGGTTTTATTATCAAAGCTTTTGACAATGCCTGTCATTTTTTGGAACAAATAAACTCCTGGTAAAAACAGGAATGCGCTAACCCGGGGTTATGCAAAGAAATACAATATTGAGCTATTTAAAACCCGCCGGAGTGCGGGTTTTCTATTTGCCTGAACGGAATACAACCGATTGTCTCATTCGACCCAATAATAAGAATTATCTAAATAACGGGGCAAGGCACAATCAGCGTCGGGCATTTAGGGATTAGGCGGCGTTTCTGGGTGATGACTGGAAGAGTTTGTGGCAGTAAGGGCAGATGAGCTGGGCGCCTTTTTGTACTCGGCTAAAGCTATGTTCTGATTCCTGGGAGCAGTTAGGGCAGGAGCATTTTACAAGGTAATTACGGCGAGTTTTCGAGTCTTTTCGATCTGACATATGATTTTTTCCTGATGTAATGGCCGGCAACCATACATCATTCTGCTATCAATAGCTCGAAATGATTTCGCCGCGGGCAAATAAGCGCCTGATTGGTCAAGGCTATTTACGCAATCCCGGCGGGGCGGGAGGACGATGCGGCAGCCCCGTCTTCCGCCCCGCGACGGCTATTGCGCGACCCAGCCGCCGTCCATATTCCACGCGGCGCCGCGCACCTGGGCGGCGGCATCGCTGCACAGGAATAGCGCCATCTCCCCCAGCTGCTCCGGGGTAACGAACTCGCCGGAGGGCTGCTTTTCGGCCACCAGCTGCTCTCTGGCCAGCTGCGGGTCCGTGCCTTCGGCGATGCGTCGGTCGATCTGCTGCTGCACCAGCGGGGTCAGCACCCAGCCGGGGCAGATAGCATTGCAGGTGATGCCGGTTCTGGCGGTCTCCAGCGCCAGGGTTTTGGTCAAGCCGATCGCCCCATGCTTAGCCGCCACGTAGGCCGACTTATCCTTAGAGGCTACCAGACCGTGCACCGAGGCGATGTTGATAATGCGTCCCCAGTTGCGTTCGCGCATGCGCGGCAGCGCCAGCCGGCTGGTGTGGAAAATGCTCGACAGGTTAATGGCGAGAATATCGTCCCATTTCTCGACGGCGAAGGACTCGACCGGCGCGACGTGCTGAATACCGGCGTTGTTGACGACGATATCGACGCCGCCAAACTCGCGTTCGGCCCAGGCGAACATCGCTTCGATTTGGCCTACGTCGCGCAGGTCGGCGTCGTGGTAGCCCGGCGCGAGCCCCAGCTGCGCGACCTCGGCGCAGGCGGCCTGGCTATCGCCAAAGCCGTTGAGAAGGGTCTGCGCTCCGGCTTTCGCCAGCACCCGGGCGATCCCTAAACCAATGCCGCTCGTTGAGCCGGTGATCAGCGCGACTTTACCTTGAAGATTCATCTTATTTTCCTTAGCGTTACCGGTTAAACACTGTCAGTTACACGATACCGGTTAAATAGAAGACGGCAATCACGAACAGGACCGCCAGGCTCTTAATCACGGTGATGGCGAAGATCCCGCCGTAGGCCTGGCGGTGGCTGAGTCCGGTGATGGCGAGCAGCGTAATGACCGCGCCGTTGTGCGGCAGCGTATCCATCCCGCCGCTGGCCATTGAGGCCACGCGG
>NZ_JAQGFU010000299.1:0-3783 GCF_030078455.1 Klebsiella sp. Ech2A
GTCAGGTGCTGAAAGGATTGATGCTGCTGGCCATCGCCGGCGGAAGCTGGCGGCTGTGGGACAGCGAGCTGGCGGAGGGACTTCGCGCCGACTACCGCACCGCCAGGGGGATGACGCGACGCCAGCCGCTGGCGGACGGCTCGATTCTGACCCTCAACACCGACAGCGCCGCCGACGTCTATTACGACGCGCGCCAGCGCCTGGTGCGCCTGCGCTACGGCGAAATTGCCATCCGCACCGCCCGCGACGAGAGCCGGCGGCCGTTTCGCGTGCAGACCCGCGACGGGAACCTCACCGCGCTGGGCACCGAGTTTACCGTGCGCCAGTTTGCCGATGAAACCCGCCTGGCGGTGCAGCAGCACGCCGTCGAGGTGCGCTTAGCGCACGGCCAGATTCAGCGGGTCGAGGCCGGAGAAAGCCTGCGCTTCAGCGCCGGGGCCTTCTCGCCAATACGGACGCTGAGCGCCGGGGAAGATAGCTGGACCCAGGGCGTGCTCAGCTTTCGCGACCGTCCGCTGGGCGAGGTTATCGCCACGCTCTCCCGCTATCGTCCCGGCATTCTGCGCTGCGACCCCCGCGTTGCCGATTTGCGCCTCAGCGGCGCCTTTCCGCTGAGCGATACCGGGCAGATTTTGCAGATTATTGCGCAGACGCTGCCGGTAAAACTGCAGTTTGCCACCCGCTACTGGGTCACCGTTATGCCCGCCTGAGAAAAAAATACAAAAAATTCTCATTCTCCATTGTCCCTTTTCCCCTGCTCGTTCGACTTAACAGGTGAAAACAACCAAAACAATCGTGGAGAACAGATGACGCCTTTACGCGTTCTACGCAAACCAATGCCTCTGGTGATGGCAATCCGCTTAAGCCTGCTGCCGCTGGTAGCTCTCGCCGCCGCGCCGGCCTTTGCCGCCGCGCAGTTTGATATTGCCGCCGGAGATTTAGATACCGCACTCAATCAGTACGCCGCCCGCAGCGGCATCACCCTCGCAGCCGATGCCAGCCTGACCCGGGGCAAGCACAGCGACGGCCTGCACGGCAGCTACGACGTTGAGGATGGCCTGCAGACGCTGCTCGACGGCAGCGGCCTGCGGCTCAAAGCGCTGGGCAATAACGCCTGGACGCTGGAGCCCGCCCCCGTTGACAGTGAGGCGACGCTGACGGTAGTCGGCGACTGGCTCGGCGACGCCCGGGAAAACGACGTGTTTGAGCACGCCGGCGCCCGCGACGTTATTCGCCGCGCGGAGTTTGCCAAAACCGGCGCCACCACTATGCGCGAGGTGCTGAACCGCATTCCGGGAGTCAACGCCCCGGAGAATACCGGGACCGGGAGTCACGACCTGGCGATGAACTTTGGCATCCGCGGCCTCAACCCTCGCCTGGCCAGCCGCTCGACGGTGCTGATGGACGGCATCCCGGTGCCCTTCGCCCCCTACGGCCAGCCCCAGCTGTCGCTGGCGCCGGTATCGCTGGGCAATATGGATGCCGTGGACGTGGTTCGCGGCGCGGGCGCCGTGCGCTACGGACCGCAGAACGTGGGCGGCGTCGTTAACTTCGTCACCCGCGCCATTCCGCAGGATTTTGGCATTGCGGGCGGCGTTGAGGGCCAGCTGAGCCCAACCTCCTCGCAGAACAATCCCAAAGAGACGCACAACCTGATGATTGGCGGCACGGCGGATAACGGCTTTGGCTCCGCGCTGCTCTATTCCGGCACCCGCGGCAGCGACTGGCGCGAGCATAGCGCTACCCGCATTGACGACGTGATGCTGAAAAGTAAATATGCGCCCAACGAGGTGCATACCTTTAACAGCCTGCTGCAATATTATGACGGCGAGGCCGACATGCCGGGCGGGCTCTCCCGCGCCGATTATGATGCCGACCGCTGGCAGTCTACCCGCCCGTACGACCGCTTCTGGGGACGCCGCCAGCTCGCCAGCCTCGGCTATCAGTTTCAGCCGGACGCCATGCATAAGTTCAATATTCAGGGCTTCTACACCCATACGCTGCGCAGCGGCTACCTTGAGCAGGGCAAGCGCATTACGCTCTCGCCGCGCGAATATTGGGTGCGAGGGATCGAGCCGCGCTACAGCCAGAGCTTTACGCTCGGCGCTACCGCGCACGAAGTGGGCGTCGGCTATCGCTACGTGAACGAATCCACCCATGAGATGCGCTACTACACCACCACCGCCAGCGGCGAGCTGCCGAGCACCGCCAGCCCTTACGATCGCGATACCCGTTCCGGTACCGAGGCGCACGCCTGGTATATCGACGACCGGGTTGATATCGGCAACTGGACGATCACCCCGGGCATGCGCTTCGAACATATTGAGTCTTATCAGGACAATAACCTGAAGGGCAGCCGCGAGCAGGTCAGCTACAACGCCCCGCTGCCGGCGCTTAACGTGCTTTATCATCTCACCGACAGCTGGAATCTTTATGCTAACACCGAAGGATCGTTCGGCACCGTACAGTACAGCCAAATTGGCAAGGCTGTGGAGAGCGGCAACGTGGAGCCGGAAAAGGCCCGCACCTGGGAAATCGGCAGCCGCTACGACAACGGCGCCCTGAGCGCGGAAATGGGCCTGTTCCTGATTAACTTCAATAATCAGTATGACTCCAACCAGACCAACGATACCGTCACCGCCCGCGGCAAAACCCGCCACAGCGGGCTGGAGACCCAGGCACGCTACGATCTCGGCGATCTCTCGCCGCGCTTCGACAACCTGTCGGTCTACGCCAGCTACGCGTACGTTAACGCTGAAATCCGCGAAAAAGGCGACACCTACGGCAATCAGGTCCCCTTCTCGCCGAAGCATAAAGGCACCCTCGGCGTCGACTATAAGCCGGGCAGCTGGACCTTCAACCTCAATAGCGATTTCCAGTCCAGCCAGTTTGCCGACAACGCCAACACCGTCGAAGAGAGCGCCGACGGCAGCACCGGCCGCATCCCGGGCTTTATGCTGTGGGGCGCGCGCGTCGCCTACGACTTTGGTCCGCAGATGGCCGACCTCAACCTCGCGGTCGGGGTGAAGAATATCTTCGACCACGAGTACTACACCCGCTCGTACGACGACAACAACAAAGGCATTTACGCCGGTCAGCCGCGCACCCTGTACCTGCAGGGATCGCTGAAATTCTGACACTGCCCGTTCGCCGCCTCGACCTGAGGCGGCGCTGTTGCCGGTTGATATCGGCGGGACGGTTGCAGCGTCCCGCCATTGTGGAGTGAGTATGTTGGCTATTTTACGTCTTGTCTTTGCCGCGCTGCTGGCGCTCGGCGGCCCGGCTTTTGCCGTGACGGTCGAGGATCTGCAGGGGCAGTTTACCCTCGATAAAACCCCGCAGCGGATCGTCGTGCTGGAGCTCTCTTTCGCCGATGCGCTGGCGGCGGTTGACCTCAGCCCCGTCGGCATTGCCGACGATAACGACCCCGAGCGCATTCTGCCCGAGGTCCGCGCGCGTCTGAAGCCATGGCGGTCGGTCGGCACCCGCGCCCAGCCCTCTCTGGAGGCGATTAGCGCCCTGCGCCCGGACCTGATCGTGGCCGATAGCAGCCGCCATCGCGGCATTTATGCCGCCCTGCGGCAAATCGCGCCGGTGCTGCTGCTAAAATCGCGCAATGAAACCTATGCCGAAAACCTGCAGTCGGCGGCCATTATCGGCAAAGTCGTCGGCCTGGACCCGCTTATGCAGCAGCGCCTGGCGCAGCACCGCCGGCGGATGGCCGATTTCGCCGCTCAGCTGCCGGCAGGCGCCAGCGTGGCCTTCGGCACCTCCCGCGAACAG
>NZ_JAQGFU010000029.1:0-37527 GCF_030078455.1 Klebsiella sp. Ech2A
GCCGACAATCAACTGGCGGGGCGGATCGGCCATATCGAATACGGGCCGGAGCAGTGCGAAGTGCTGATGACGCTGCCGGACGGTCAGAACCTATGCGCGACCCTGCCGCGGGAGCAGACCGCAGGGCTGGCTGAAGGTGCCGAGGCGATCGCCTATTTCAATGCCGACCGCATCATTCTTGCCACCTTGTGCTGACGGGATTGACATTGCTCGCCTGAAGACGTATCCCTGATGCATATTGCTGCAAAAAGTGGGATACACAATGTCATCATTGCAAATATCGCAAGGCACGTTCCGCCTGAGCGACACAAAAACGTTAAATATTGAACACCTCACCGTTGGCGCCGGCGAAAGCTGGGCATTCGTCGGTAGCAACGGCAGCGGTAAATCCGCGCTGGCCCGCGCGCTATCCGGCGAACTCACCCTGCTCTCCGGCGAGCGTGAAAGTGATTTTACCCGCATCACCCGCCTCTCCTTTGAACAGCTACAGAAGCTGGTCAGCGACGAGTGGCAGCGCAACAACACCGATCTGCTCAGCCCGGGCGAAGACGACACCGGCCGCTTTACCCATGAGATAATCCAGGATGAGTATAAGGATGCCGCCCGCTGCGCGCATCTTGCCGAACTGTTTGGCATTTCCGGCCTGCTGCAGCGCCGGTTTAAATATCTCTCTACCGGCGAGACGCGCAAAACGCTGCTGTGCCAGGCGCTGATGGCGAAGCCAGATTTGCTGATCCTCGATGAGCCCTTCGACGGTCTTGACGTGGCCTCCCGCCACCAGTTGGCCGAGCTGCTGGCTACCCTGAACGGCGAGGGTATCGCCCTCGTGCTGGTGCTCAACCGGTTCGACGAGATCCCAGCCTTCGTCCAGTTTGCCGGCGTGCTGGCGGACTGTACGCTAAGCGAAATCGGCGAGAAGCAGACCCTGCTGCAGCAGGCGCTGATCGCTCAGCTGGCCCACAGCGAGCAGCTTGACGGGATCGCACTGCCGGAGCCGGATGCCCCCGCCGCCCGCCACTCTCTGGTCGCCGATACGCCGCGCATTATCCTCAACGACGGGGTGGTGTCCTATAACGACCGGCCAATCCTCAATCACCTTAGCTGGCAGGTCAATCCCGGCGAGCACTGGCAGATAGTCGGGCCCAACGGCGCCGGGAAATCGACCCTGCTCAGCCTGATAACCGGCGATCATCCGCAGGGATACAGCAACGATCTGACCCTGTTTGGCCGCCGCCGCGGCAGCGGCGAAACCATCTGGGATATCAAAAAGCATATCGGCTACGTCAGCAGCAGCCTGCACCTGGAGTATCGCGTCAGCACCACCGTGCGCAACGTCATTCTGTCGGGCTATTTCGACTCGATAGGCATCTATCAGGCCGTTTCCGATAAGCAGCGCAAGCTGGTGCAGACCTGGCTGGATATTCTGGGTATCGACGGCCGCACCGCCGACGCCCCGTTCCACAGCCTGTCGTGGGGCCAGCAGCGCCTGGCGCTGATTGTGCGTGCACTGGTGAAGCACCCGACGCTGCTGATCCTCGACGAGCCGCTGCAGGGGCTCGACCCTCTTAACCGCCAGCTGGTACGCCGCTTTGTTGACGTGCTGATTAGCGAAGGGGCAACCCAGCTGCTGTTCGTCTCCCACCACGCCGAGGATGCCCCGGACTGCATCACCCACCGCCTCGAGTTTATCCCTGGTGGAGACGGTTACACTTATCAAATCGGTCCGCTGGCAAAATAGGCCAATTCAGGGGTCTGCGGATCCCTGAATTTTTTCAGAAAAAGTTCACAAAAAACAATTAACCTTATGTTTTAAAATGATAATTATTTAAATATAGCGTTTATGTATTTTAGTGTAAGCGATACCACCAATTTGGTCTGTGTCACACTTTTTCGTTCTTTGATATGCTATCGTCTTCACATACGATAAGCCTATTGGAGCGAGTCATGAAAGTATTGGTTACAGGTGGTAGCGGTTACATTGGAAGTCATACCTGCGTGCAGCTGCTGCTGCAGGGGCATGAGGTGATTATTCTCGACAACCTCTGCAACAGTAAGCGCAGCGTGCTGCCGGTGATTGAGCGTCTTGGCGGGAAAAAAGCGACCTTTGTTGAGGGCGATATCCGCAATGAAGCGCTGATGACCGAGATCCTGCACGATCACGCCATTGAGGCGGTGATCCACTTTGCCGGGCTGAAAGCCGTCGGCGAATCCGTCGCCAAACCGCTGGAATACTACGACAATAATGTGACCGGCACATTAAAATTAGTTGCCGCCATGCGCGCCGCCGGCGTCAAAAACTTTATTTTCAGCTCCTCCGCCACCGTCTACGGCGACCAGCCAAAGATCCCTTACGTTGAAAGCTTCCCGACCGGCACGCCGCAAAGCCCGTATGGCAAAAGCAAGCTGATGGTCGAGCAAATTCTTACCGACCTGCAGAAAGCCCAGCCGGACTGGAGCATTGCGCTGCTGCGCTACTTCAACCCGGTTGGCGCTCACCAGTCCGGCGATATGGGCGAAGACCCGCAGGGCATCCCTAACAACCTGATGCCGTACATTGCGCAGGTGGCGGTGGGTCGTCGCGAATCGCTGGCGGTATTCGGTAACGACTATCCGACCGAAGATGGCACCGGCGTGCGCGACTATATCCACGTTATGGACCTCGCGGACGGGCACGTTGCGGCGATGGAAAAACTGGCCGGTAAGTCAGGCGTGCATATTTATAACCTTGGTGCAGGCGTGGGCAGCAGCGTCCTTGACGTCATTAATGCCTTCAGCAAAGCCTGCGGCAAACCGATTAACTACCACTTCGCGCCGCGTCGTGAAGGCGATCTCCCGGCCTACTGGGCTGACGCCGAAAAGGCCGACCGTGAACTGAACTGGCGCGTCACGCGCAACCTTGACGAGATGGCACAGGACACCTGGCACTGGCAGTCCCGTCATCCGCAGGGTTACCCAGACTAAGGAATCGTCATGAGCGTATTTAACCCCGTCGACCATCCGCACCGTCGCTATAACCCGTTAACCGGGCAGTGGATTTTGGTTTCTCCGCATCGCGCCAAGCGCCCCTGGCAGGGGGCGCAGGAAACGCCGGCAAAACTGACCTTGCCCGCGCACGATCCGGATTGTTTCCTGTGCCCGGGTAACACCCGCGTCACCGGTGATACCAACCCGAACTACGCCGGCACGTACGTGTTTACTAACGACTTTGCGGCCTTGATGACCGATACCCCGGACGCGCCGGAAAGCGACGATCCCCTGATGCGCTGTCAAAGCGCGCGCGGGACCAGCCGGGTTATCTGCTTCTCGCCAGACCACAGCAAAACGCTGCCTGAGCTGAGCGTTGAAGCCCTGGAAGGCGTGGTTAAAGCGTGGCAGGAACAGACGGCCGATCTCGGCCAGCACTACCCGTGGGTGCAGGTGTTTGAGAATAAAGGCGCCGCGATGGGCTGCTCCAACCCGCATCCGCACGGCCAGGTCTGGGCCAACAGCTTCCTGCCGAACGAAGCCGAACGCGAAGATCGCCTGCAGAAAGCCTATTTCGCCGACCAGAGTTCGCCGATGCTGGTGGATTACGCCCGGCGCGAGCTCGCCGACGGCAGCCGCACGGTGGTCGAAACTGAACACTGGCTGGCCGTTGTTCCCTACTGGGCGGCCTGGCCATTTGAGACCCTGCTGCTGCCGAAGGCGCACGTCCTGCGCCTGACCGACTTAACCGACGCGCAGCGCACCGATCTGGCGCTGGCGCTGAAAAAGCTGACCAGCCGTTACGACAACCTGTTCCAGTGCTCATTCCCCTACTCGATGGGCTGGCACGGCGCGCCGTTTAACGGTGAAGACAATAATCACTGGCAGCTTCACGCCCACTTTTATCCGCCGCTGCTGCGTTCCGCTACGGTACGCAAATTTATGGTCGGCTACGAAATGCTGGCCGAAACCCAGCGTGACCTGACGGCGGAACAAGCCGCCGAGCGTCTGCGCGCGGTCAGCGACGTTCATTTTCGCGAATCCGGAGAATAACAATGAGTCTGAAAGAGAAAACCCAAGCCCTGTTTGCCGAGAAATTTGGCTACCCTGCCAGCCACACCATTCAGGCTCCGGGCCGCGTTAATTTGATCGGCGAACATACCGACTATAACGACGGCTTCGTGCTGCCCTGCGCCATTGACTATCAAACGGTCATCAGCTGCGCGCCGCGCGCGGATCGCGTGGTACGCGTGATTGCCGCCGATTATGAAAATCAGTCCGACGAGTTCTCGCTGGATGCGAAAATTGTCAGCCACGATACCCAGCAGTGGTCCAACTACGTGCGCGGCGTGGTGAAGCATCTGCAGAAGCGCAGCAGCCATTTCGGCGGCGCGGATCTGGTTATTGCCGGAGACGTTCCCCAGGGCGCAGGTCTCAGCTCCTCGGCTTCCCTGGAGGTTGCCGTCGGCACCGTATTCCAGCAGCTCTACCATCTGCCGCTGGACGGCGCGCAAATCGCGCTGAACGGCCAGGAGGCGGAAAACCAGTTCGTCGGCTGTAACTGCGGCATAATGGACCAGCTGATCTCCGCGCTGGGCA
Organism: Klebsiella sp. Ech2A; assembly: GCF_030078455.1. Classification (NCBI taxonomy): domain Bacteria; kingdom Pseudomonadati; phylum Pseudomonadota; class Gammaproteobacteria; order Enterobacterales; family Enterobacteriaceae; genus Klebsiella; species Klebsiella sp. Ech2A. The sequence continues at coordinate 4,564 of NZ_JAQGFU010000029.1, forward strand.
AGAAGGATCACGCCCTGCTGATTGACTGCCGCACGCTGAGCACCAGGGCCGTCTCAATGCCGAAAGGCGTGGCGGTGGTGATCATCAACAGTAATTTTAAAAGCACCCTGGTCGGCAGCGAATACAATACCCGCCGCGAACAGTGCGAAACCGGCGCGCGCTTCTTCCAGCAGCCGGCGCTGCGTGACGTCACCCTTGCCGAGTTCAACGCCGTGGCCGCAGAGCTGGATCCGGTCGTTGCTCAGCGCGTTCGCCACGTGCTGACCGAAAACGCCCGTACCGTCGAAGCGGCAACCGCGCTGGAGAAAGGCGACCTGAAGCGGATGGGCGAGCTGATGGCCGAATCCCACGCCTCGATGCGCGATGATTTTGAAATCACCGTTCCGCAAATTGACGCTCTGGTTGAGATCGTTAAAGCCACCATCGGCGACAAAGGCGGCGTACGCATGACCGGCGGCGGCTTCGGCGGCTGCATTGTCGCGCTGGTGCCGGAAGAGCTGGTGGATACCGTTCAGCAGGCCGTTGCCGCGCAGTATGAAGCGAAAACCGGGATTAAAGAGACCTTCTACGTTTGCAAACCTTCCCAGGGAGCCGGCCAGTGCTAAATCAAACCACAGAACGCGCGCCGGACGGCCAGCCGTGGCGGCTCATTACCCTGCGCAACGACGCCGGGATGGTAGTCACGCTGATGGACTGGGGCGCTACGCTGCTCTCCGCCAGGGTCACTCTGGCCGACGGCAGCGTCCGCGAGGCCCTGCTCGGCTGCGCCTCGCCGGAACAGTATACCCGCCAGGCGGCCTATTTCGGCGCCTCGGTCGGCCGCTATGCCAACCGCATCGCCAACAGCCGGTTTGTTCTCGATGGCCATACCGTCAACCTGGTGCCGTCTACTGACGCCGGCCACCAGCTGCACGGCGGGCCGGACGGATTTGATAAGCGCCGCTGGCAGATCGTCAGCGCCGACGAGCGTCAGGCGCTGTTTTCACTCTCTTCCGCCGACGGCGACCAGGGGTTCCCGGGGGCTTTGCAGGCGACGGCGCACTATCGCCTGACCGACGATAACCGTATTGCCATTGAATACCGCGCCACCGTCGATCGGCCCTGCCCGGTGAATCTGACCAACCACGTCTACTTCAACCTTGATGGCCAGCAGACCGACGTTCGCCAGCACCGGCTGCAGCTCTTCGCCGACCGCTACCTGCCGGTAGAGAGCGACGGGATCCCCGGCGGCGATCTGCGCGACGTTGCCGAAACCAGCTTTGACTTCCGCGAACCTCGGGTGCTGGCGGAGCGCTTCCTGAGCGATGACGATCAGCGCAAGGTGAAAGGCTACGATCATGCGTTCCTGCTGCAGGCGCAGGGCGACGCCGGCCGGCCGGCGGCCCACCTGTGGTCGCAGGATGAGAAGCTGCAGATGACGGTCTACACCTCCGCCCCGGCGCTGCAGTTCTATTCCGGCAACTACCTTGACGGCACGCCGTCGCGCACGGAGCAGGACTACGCGGCCTGGCAGGGCCTGGCGCTGGAGAGCGAATTCCTGCCCGATTCGCCAAACCATCCGCACTGGCCGCAGCCGGATTGCGTATTGCGCCCGGGCGAGGAGTACGTCAGCCTGACGGAATACCAGTTCATCGCCAGATAATGCCCCCGCCCTCCTGATGGAGGGCTTTTTTTCGCCACTTTGGCGTAAATTGCGCCACCCGCCGACAAAAATATAACCGCTGATTTACAAGCATCTTACACTGAGCCACTATTTTCGCTATGGTTAGGGATAAGCGTTGCCGTGAGGCAAATCACGGCAATATAATGAGAATAGTTATCAATCAATAAACGCATACACCGCAGCATTCGGGTTGTATCGATTCGGCTACTGAGTGAGTCCCGCCAAACATAGCCTCGCTATGCGTGCAGGATGAATAGGGCGGCCGCTGAGCCACAGCGCGAAGGACGGCGTGTTGTATTGAGGAGTGAGAGAATGGCTGTAACTAAGCTGGTACTGGTCCGTCACGGCGAAAGCCAATGGAACAACGAAAACCGCTTCACCGGTTGGTACGATGTCGATCTGTCCGAGAAAGGCGTGGGTGAAGCAAAAGCGGCAGGTAAACTGCTGAAAGAGGAAGGCTTCAGCTTCGACTTTGCTTATACCTCTGTGCTGAAACGTGCCATCCATACCCTGTGGAACGTGCTGGACGAACTGGATCAGGCCTGGCTGCCGGTTGAGAAATCCTGGAAACTGAACGAACGCCACTACGGCGCGCTGCAGGGTCTGAACAAAGCTGAAACCGCTGAAAAATACGGTGACGAGCAGGTTAAGCAGTGGCGCCGTGGTTTTGCCATTACGCCGCCGGAGCTGACCAAAGACGACGAGCGCTTCCCGGGCCACGACCCGCGTTACGCGAAGCTGACCGATGCCGAGCTGCCGGTAACCGAAAGCCTGGCGCTGACCATCGAGCGCGTGGTGCCTTACTGGAATGAAACCATTCTGCCGCGTCTGAAAAGCGGCGAGCGCGTTATCATTGCCGCTCACGGTAACTCCCTGCGTGCGCTGGTTAAATACCTCGACAACATGGGTGAAGAAGAGATCCTCGAACTGAACATCCCGACCGGCGTACCGCTGGTTTATGAGTTCGACGAAAACTTCAAGCCGATCAAACACTACTATCTGGGCAACGCTGACGAAATCGCCGCAAAAGCGGCGGCAGTAGCGAACCAGGGTAAAGCGAAGTAATTTTCGCTGGCATTAAAAAAGCGTGGATTGCTCCACGCTTTTTTTTGTTCTTAATTCCGCCCGCGCTTCGCGCACGGACAGCGAACGGCGCTATCCGCGGCGGGCTTTCACCGCATCCGCCAGCTGGCGCAGGATGGTATCCGTGTCTTCCCAGCCAATGCAGGCATCGGTCACGCTCTTACCGTAGGTCAGCGGCTCTCCGCTCTCCAGGCTCTGGCTCCCTTCCACCAGATGGCTTTCAATCATCACGCCCATAATCGCCTGCTCGCCGCCGGCAATCTGCTGGCAAACGTCGCTACCCACGTCCATTTGTCTTTTAAACTGTTTGCTGGAGTTGGCGTGGCTAAAATCAATCATGATCTGCGCCGGCAGACCCGCTTTCGCCAGCCCGACCTTCACTTCAGCAACGTGCTTCGCGCTGTAGTTCGGCTCTTTGCCCCCGCGCAGGATGATATGGCAGTCGCTGTTGCCGCTGGTGTTCACAATCGCCGAATGACCCCACTTGGTCACCGACAGGAAGCAGTGCGGCGCCCCGGCGGCGTTAATCGCATCAATCGCGACTTTAATCGTCCCGTCGGTGCCGTTTTTAAAGCCAACCGGGCAGGAGAGGCCTGAGGAGAGCTCGCGGTGAACCTGAGATTCGGTGGTGCGCGCGCCGATTGCGCCCCAGCTCATCAGATCAGCCACGTACTGAGGCGTGATCATATCAAGGAATTCGCCCGCCGCCGGCAGCCCGCTGTCGTTAATCTCCAGCAGCAGCTTACGCGCAATGCGCAGGCCGTCGTTGATGCGGAAGCTGTTATCCATGTGCGGATCGTTGATCAGCCCCTTCCAGCCGACGGTAGTGCGCGGTTTCTCGAAATAGACGCGCATCACCACTTCCAGCTCGCCTTTCAGCTCTTCTCGCAGCGTCAGCAGGCGCTCCGCGTACTCTTTCGCCGCAGCCGTATCGTGAATTGAGCAGGGCCCAATCACAACCAGCAGGCGATCGTCGTTGCCCTTGAGGATCTGGTGGATCGCTTTACGAGCATGCGCAACGGTGTTAGCAGCATTTTCGGTCGCGGGGAACTTTTCGAGGAGCGCAACGGGAGGGAGTAATTCGTTGATCTCTTTAATGCGTAAATCGTCGTTCTGATAATTCATTTTCTTTCCAGCTCTGCCATCTTATCTATTTAAATGCAATCCCTCCAATCTATCTCTTCGCTCAAAAAGTGTAAACGTGATTTTACAGTGACAACAGATTAATCCTGAAAATAGATTAAAATTCGCAATAAAGAAGCGAAAAACAGGCCATGAGCTACAATTTTTAACTGTTGAGACCAATCTTCACGCCGCGAATCAGTATTCCGTGCTGATGTAACTTATTGATGTGAAGCTTTTAACCATAGAGCGCGAGCGAGCGCTGGTATATGCACTGTTGGAAGAGGTTATCCGACATATCGACCATAACAGGAGCATCCTATGAAAATGACCATCCTCACCCCACTCTTTTTAGCCGCCACCCTTGGCCTGAGCAGCGCCGCCGCGCTGGCTGCAGATACCGGCGCCCAATCCAACAACGGGCAGGCCAACGCCTCCGCCGATGCCGGGCAGGTCGCACCTGATGCCCGCGCCAACGTCGCGCCAAACAAGGTTGATAACGACAAGATCAACTCTGGCGACAAGATGCTTAACTCCGACGGTTCAACCATGAACCATGACGGGATGACCAGCGACGAAGCGCATAAAAACGCGATGTGCAAGGACGGCCGCTGCCCGGAAAGCACCCCGAGCGATAACGGCAGCAAAACGGACGGGACGACACAGTAGCATCCACGCCTGAAATAAGGGCTGAAAATAAGGGGAGCCGCGGCTCTCCTTTTTTATTTTATTCACCGAAAATCGGTATGATGTCATACAGTAATAATGATAATAATCAGGGGATGACACCATGGCGCACTCGCATACTTCAGCTCAGCAGCCGCAGGATAATAACGCTCGCCGCCTGCTGCTGGCCTTTATCATCACCGCCGGCTTTATGGTGGTTGAAGCCATTGGCGGTGTGCTCTCAGGCTCTCTGGCGCTGCTGGCCGACGCCGGCCATATGCTCACCGACTCCGCCGCCCTGCTCTTCGCCCTGCTGGCCGTCCGTTTTGCCCGTCGCCCGCCCAACACCCGCCATACCTTCGGCTGGCTGCGGCTGACGACCCTCGCCGCCTTCGTCAACGCCATCGCGCTGGTGGTGATTACCATTCTTATAGTATGGGAAGCGATTCAGCGTTTTAATCATCCGCAGCCCGTCGCCGGAGCGCCGATGATGGCGATCGCCGTTGCCGGGCTGCTGGCCAATATTATGGCCTTCTGGATCCTTCACCGCGGCGGCGAGGAGCGCAATCTAAACGTTCGCGCCGCGGCGCTGCACGTGCTGGGTGATTTACTCGGTTCGGTAGGAGCGATCGTTGCCGCAGTAGTGATTTTAACCACCGGCTGGACGCCGATTGACCCGATTCTGTCGGTGCTGGTCTCATGCCTGGTGCTGCGCAGCGCCTGGCGCCTGCTGCAGGAGAGCCTGAACGAGCTGCTGGAAGGCGCGCCGCGTTCGCTGGATGTTGAAGTCCTGAAGCGTGATTTACGCCGCTCGGTGGCCGAAGTCCGCGACGTGCATCATGTCCACGTCTGGCTGGTCGGAGAAAAAACGGTGATGACGCTGCACGTCCAGGTTATCCCGCCGCACGATCACGACGCCCTGCTGAATCGTATTCAGGAATTTTTGCACCACAAGTATGACGTTGAGCACGCGACCGTGCAGATGGAGTATCAGCCCTGCAGCGGCCCGGAGTGCCGCCTTAACATGGCCCACTCCGGACACGCCCATCAGCATCATCATTAACGAGAAAACGCGTGAGAACCCCGCTCACGCGCGCTGTTGATCCACATCCGGCTACCGTTGAGGGCAATAAAGGTCAGCAGCAGGTATTCCAGCGACATCGCGTAAACGCCCTGGCGCGCAAAAATGACCACGCTGATCACGTTAATGATCACCCACAGCAGCCAGTTCTCAACGTATTTGCGGGTCATCAGGATCATGGCGGCGATCGACAGCACCATCATGCAGGAGTCCCAGAAGGGGAAGGCATCCGGCTGTAGCTCCGGCATCGTCACCTGCAGCCCCAGCCCCTGCATCAGCGTCACCGCCACCCGCGTCAGGAACGCGAATACCGGATCGATAAATACCGTCATCAGGCCAATCGCCACCACGCACGCCGCCAGCCAGCCCAGCGCTTTTGGCAGCGGTAGCCAGCGGATTTGCAGCGCGGCCTCATGGCTGCTGGTCTGCCGCGACCAGGCGTACCAGCCATAGACGTTGGCCACGAAGAAAAATACCTGCAGCAGCAGGCTGGCATAGAGCTGGATCTGAAAGAAGATAATGGCAAACAGGGTGACGTTAATCAGCCCAAAGGCATAGTTGCCGATCTTTTCCAGGCTCGCCAGCCAGATGCACAGCAGTCCAGCAATCGTCCCGACGGCCTCAATCCAGGAGAGGTCGTATCCCCCGGCGCCAATGGGTATATGTACCAAAATATTCTGCGTACTTAAAAAATCCATCTTATCCCCAGAGCGTATTGCACGCGTTGTCGGTTATCCCCGTAGTGTAGCCGCAAAATCCAGCATTCTGTTAAGCGGGATTAATGCGCCGGTCCGCAGCTGCTCGTCAACCTGAATCTCGTGCGCTACTCCGCCGTGTTCCAGACCTTCAGCAATCGCCTTCAGGCCGTTCATCGCCATCCACGGGCAGTGGGCGCAGCTGCGGCAGGTAGCGCCTTCACCGGCCGTCGGCGCTTCCAGCAGCTCTTTCTCCGGCACCGCCTGCTGCATTTTATAGAAGATGCCGCGATCGGTGGCGACAATCAGCTGGCGCTGAGGCAGCGTTCTCGCGGCATTGATGAGCTGGCTGGTAGAACCGACGGCATCGGCCATATCCACAATCGACTGCGGCGATTCCGGATGCACCAGCACCGCGGCGTCGGGGTACAGCGCTTTCATTCGGGTCAGCGCCTGGGTTTTAAATTCATCGTGAACGATGCAGGCGCCCTGCCAGCACAGGACGTCTGCGCCGGTCTGTTTTTGCACGTAGTTGCCCAGGTGGCGGTCCGGCGCCCAGATGATCTTTTCGCCCAGGCTATCAAGATGCTCAATCAGCTCAACCGCAATGCTGGAGGTCACCACCCAGTCAGCGCGGGCCTTAACCGCCGCGGAGGTATTGGCGTAGACCACCACGGTGCGGTCCGGATGCGCATCGCAAAACTGGCTGAACTCATCGATGGGGCAGCCGAGATCGAGGGAGCACTCGGCGTGGAGCGTCGGCATCAGGATGGTTTTTTCCGGGCTAAGGATTTTTGCCGTTTCCCCCATGAAACGCACGCCGGCGACCAGCAGCGTGGATGCCGGGTGCCGGGCGCCAAAGCGCGCCATTTCCAGAGAGTCAGAGATGCACCCGCCGGTCTCTTCCGCCAGCTGCTGAATTTCGGGGTCGGTATAGTAGTGGGCAACCATGACCGCATCGCGTTCGCGCAGCAGGCGCTTTATCTTTTCGCGATAAAAGTGTTTTTCATCGCGGCTTAACGGCATCGGCTTGGGGGGGAAAGGATAAATCGCCGTTTCAGGGTCAAACATTACGCTCATCTTGCAATCTCGTTTTACTGGCTTAACTCAAAGACCGTTAAAATGCCTTCACGCGGCACCGGGACGGCCGTAGTGTTTTATATGCTAAACAAGATAGCCGATTGTACAGAAAATGTCGTGGGGAATTTATCCGTAGGAAAAGGGATAACCCGGCGGGTTGAAGCTTGTATATCGCAGATAGTAAAAAGGCGGCGTGTACATTGGTGGGTCGTGCAGGATATCACTCGTCTCATCCTGAGACTCGCCCTGCGGGTTGCCACAAGTGGCTATGCAAAATCGCTCCCGGCGATTTTGTCGAACCTGCTGCAGGTTCGAATCTCATATATCGCAGATAGTAAAAAGGCGCCTTTAGGGCGCCTTTTTACATTGGTGGGTCGTGCAGGATATCACTCGTCTCATCCTGAGACTCGCCCTGCGGGTTGCCACAAGTGGCTATGCAAAATCGCTCCTAGCGATTTTGTCGAACCTGCTGCAGGTTCGAATCGTTAAGTTCTGCGCATAGCAAAAAGGCGCCTTTAGGGCGCCTTTTTACATTGGTGGGTCGTGCAGGATTCGAACCTGCGACCAATTGATTAAAAGTCAACTGCTCTACCAACTGAGCTAACGACCCCTTGCGGGTTTACTACTTTAATCATTCAGGCTGGTGGGTCGTGCAGGATGACTCGGCTTTGCCTCGCCCTACGGGCCGTTGCTGCGCAACGTTATCCTTCACTGTCTCTACCGGTAAATACCTTAAGCGTTGGTGGGTCGTGCAGGATTCGAACCTGCGACCAATTGATTAAAAGTCAACTGCTCTACCAACTGAGCTAACGACCCGCTCGGGTACTGCCTGAATCATTATTCACTCGTCACCAATAAAATTGGTGGGTCGTGCAGGATGACTCGCTTGCGCTCGCCCTGCGGGCCATTGCTGCGCAATGTTATCCTTCACGCTTAACATCTGAGTAAGACGTTAAAATTGGTGGGTCGTGCAGGATTCGAACCTGCGACCAATTGATTAAAAGTCAACTGCTCTACCAACTGAGCTAACGACCCGAGTGGTGGGTGATGACGGGATCGAACCGCCGACCCCCTCCTTGTAAGGGAGGTGCTCTCCCAGCTGAGCTAATCACCCGATACTACGCTGGATACTGCTACTAATTAACTTAGTAATTAGTGAGTGGTGGGTCGTGCAGGATGACTCGGCTTCGCCTCGCCCTACGGGCCGTTGCTAATGCAACGTTATCCTTCACGTTTTACTATCGCGTTCCACCAGAACGATTGGTGGGTCGTGCAGGATTCGAACCTGCGACCAATTGATTAAAAGTCAACTGCTCTACCAACTGAGCTAACGACCCACTTTTTTCGTCGCTTCAGGCTTGTTCGATATCCCTTGGCAACGGCGGCATATATTACTGCTTTAAGAATTCAGCGCAACAAGTATTTCGATAAAAAACATCTGACTGCTTAGGATTCATGCGACACGACCAGAAATACTGCGATTTCTGGTCATGGCATAATCATCCGAGCGCGTTAAGGCGTTTCTGCGCTTGTTTCGCGCCATCGGTCCCAGGAAATTTACCGACTACCTGCTGGTAAACTGCCTTCGCTTTTGCGGTATCACCTTTGTCCTGCATGATCACGCCGACTTTAAACATCGCATCCGGCGCTTTTGGGGATTTAGGGTAATTCTTCACCACCGAAGCAAAATAGTAGGCCGCATCGTCTTTTTTCCCCTTGTTGTAATTCAGCTGACCGAGCCAGTAGTTGGCGTTCGGTTGATACGTTGAATCCGGGTACTTTTTAACGAAATTCTGAAACGCAGCCATCGCATCATCCTGGCGGGACGAATCCTTCACCAGCGCAATAGCGGCGTTGTAATCGGTATTGGCATCTCCGGTCAGCGCCGGAGCGCCGGAGTTCGCCGCTGGAGCCGCCGTAGCGGCCGCTGCGCCCTGAGCGTCGCCGGACGATGCCGCAGGCGTCTGGGCACCCGCCGCCGCCCCGCCGCTGCTTAGACCGTCAATCTGCAGCAGGATCTGTTTCTGGCGCTCAACAACCTGATTAAGCTGATACTGACTTTCCTGAATCTGGCCGCGCAGGGAATCAATATCATTCTGGTTATCGGAGAGCTGTTGCTGAAGCTGAGTTAAAAGCTGGCTGTGAGCGTTAGAAATACGCTCGAGTTGAGTGACGCGGTCTTCGACCGAGCCTGAGCCGACACTACTGATTGGCGCCTGAGCAAAAGCGGCCCAGGGGGCCGCTATGCCAACCAGTAACGACAGACTCAACAGGTGATGTCTGAAGTTACTGCTCATGCAATTCTCTTAGTAAACCAGTACGGCGCGACGGTTTTTAGCGTAAGCCGCTTCGTCGTGACCCAGTACTGCAGGTTTTTCTTTACCGTAAGAAACGATGGAGATCTGGTCAGCAGAAACACCTTTGCCCTGCAGATACATCTTAACGGCGTTAGCACGACGCTCACCCAGAGCGATGTTGTATTCCGGAGTACCGCGCTCATCCGCGTGACCTTCAACGGTCACTTTATAGGACGGGTTGCTACGCAGGAAGTTAGCGTGCGCATCCAGCATTGCAGCGAAGTCAGAACGGATATCGTACTTGTCCAGATCGAAGTAAACGATGTTGTTCTGCTGCAGCTGCTGCATCTGCAGACGAGCCTGCTCTTCAGAAGACATGTTGCCGCCGTTAGCGTTAGCATCCATACCAGTGCCGGCACCCAGCATGCCTTCACCGCTCTGGTCGTTGCTGGCGTTCTTGTTGGAAGAACACGCCGCGATTGCCATAACCGGCAGAGCGATCATCAGCCCTTTCAGCACTTTGTTCAGTTGCATTTCTTTGATTCCTTTAATAATCAATTATTTATTATCACAGATACGGAGACCAGGCAGGGAATTTTACCTGTCCATCAGTCGCCGGAAGACGCGCTTTGAAACGCCCATCTGTAGAAACCAGATTCAGCACGGATCCCATCCCCTGAGAAGAGCTGTAGATTACCATAGTGCCGTTAGGTGCCAGACTTGGCGTTTCATCCAGGAACGTTGACGACAGAACCTGTACGCCACCCGCTACCAGATCTTGTTTGGCAATGTGCTGCTGGCCGCTGGCCGAGCTCACCATTACCATAAATTTACCGTCACTGCTGACGTCCGCATCCTGGTTTTGCGAACCTTCCCAGGAAATACGCTGCGGAGTACCGCCGCCAACGCTGACTTTGTACACCTGCGGACGACCGGCCTGGTCAGAAGTAAAGGCCAGGTTCTGACTGTCCGGGAACCAGGTTGGTTCGGTGTTGTTGCTGCGACCGTTGGTCACCTGGCGAATCTGACCAGAGCCCAGATCCATCACGTACAGGTTCAGGCTACCGGTTTTCGACAGCGCGAAGGCCAGCTTGCTGCCGTCCGGCGAGAACGCCGGCGCGCCGTTGTGCTGAGGGAACGAGGCAATCTGACGCACCGCGCCGTTAGCCAGGGTCTGAACGACCAGCGCAGAACGACCGCTTTCGAAGGTGACGTAAGCCAGCTTAGAGCCGTCCGGAGACCATGCCGGAGACATCAGCGGCTGCGGCGAACGGTGGACAACAAACTGGTTGTAGCCATCGTAGTCGGAAACGCGCAGCTCATACGGGAACTGGCCGCCGTTGGTCTGTACAACGTAAGCGATACGGGTACGGAACGCGCCCTTAATAGAGGTCAGCTTCTCAAATACCGCATCGCTGGCGGTGTGACCCGCATAGCGAAGGTACTGTTTAGTCACCTTATAAGAGTTTTGTGCCAGAATCGTGCCCGGCGCACCGCCGGTATCGACCAGCTGGTAGGCTACGTTGTAAGAACCGTCCGGGTTTGGCGTGACCTGACCGACGACCACGGCGTCAATACCCAGCGCGGACCATGCGGCAGGTTGAACTTCCTGCGCGGTTCCCGGTTGTTGAGGCAGACGCGAGCGATCCAGCGGGTTGAATTTACCGCTGTTGCGCAGGTCAGCCGCCACCACACCGCCAATATCCTCAGGTGCAGCACCCGGTCCGGCCCACTGGAACGGTACAACGCCGATTGGGCGTGCCGAGTCCACCCCTTGGGTGATCTCGATACGTACTTCTGCGTGCAGCACAGCCGCCCACAGCATTAAAAAACCAAATGCTACTCGTAATGCCTGCTTCATCATATCTCCCTTATCCGGGCGGAAAGCCCACGATAATTTAGCAGAATGTTAACAAACTCAAATACACAAAACTACCAAAACCCGGTGACAACCATAGATTGTTTTGCCCCGATTGCGAGGGGAAAAACATCACTACGGTTTGAAGTCCAGTGGTGCATTTTTGAACGTCTCATACACAGCCTGAGAAGGCGGTTTCGGGAACTTGCTCATCCGGCTGGTTGCCGCCAGCATCTGCTGGCAGAAAGCAGGATCGCCTCCCTCTGACTTCACGTTCAATAACGTCCCGTCCTGAGCTATGTTCACGCGTAACGTACATGTTTTACCTTTGTACGTGTCCCAGTCATAGAGATGCCCTTTAATCGCCGCCTGAACCTGCGAAATATAGCTGGCAATTTCAGCCTGAGATGCGCCCCCCTGCCCCGGTTTACTTCCTTTAGCAGGAGATGAGCCTCCATTGCTACCGCTAGTGTTACCTTTCGGCGCATTCTTACCCGAGCTCAGGTCACCGAGCAGGTCGTCAACGCCGTCAGCCTCTTTAGCTGCCGCCGCCTTCTTCGCGGCAGCGGCTTTACCGGCTGCGGCTTTCGCTGCGGCGGCCTTAGCCGCTTTTTCTGCGGCAGCTTTTTCGGCGGCCTCGGCTTTGGCTGCTGCTGCCTTCTCTGCAGCCGCTGCGGCTTTATCAGCCGCGGCCTTTTCAGCGGCGGCTTTGGCTGCAGCCGCTTTCTCTGCGGCTTTCTCTGCCGCAGCCTTCTCGGCGGCGGCCTGTTTAGCCGCGTCCTGCTGGGCTTTCTTCTCAGCCTGCTGCTGCGCTTTTTTAGCCGCATCGGCCTCAGCTTTCTTCTGCGCGTCTGCCGCCGCTTTCGCCTCGGCCTTCTTCTGCGCGTCAGCTGCGGCTTTCGCCGCCTCAGCTTCCGCCTGCTTTTTCGCATCGGCTGCGGCCTTAGCTGCAGCAGCTTCCGCTACTTTAGCCTGGGCATCAGCCTTCGCTTTTGCATCGGCAGCGGCTTTCGCCGCCGCTTCCTGCGCTTCTTTAGCCTGAGCGTCAGCTTGCGCTTTCGCCGCTGCTGCCGCTTTCTCTGCGGCCTCTTCAGCCTGCTTCTGCTGTTCTTTCGCTTCTTTAGCCGCTTCCTGAGCCTGTAGACGATCCTGCTCCAGCTGCTTCAGGCGCTCCTGCTCTGCGGCTTGTTTTTCACGCAGCTCTTCGGCCTGCTGCTGAGCCTGCTTTTCGCGTTGCTCAGCGGCGCGGCGCGAACTGGCCTGCTGCTGCTGCTGACGGTTGTAGTTATTAACGACCGCCCCAGGATCGACCATCACCGCATCAATGGAAGAGCCTCCTCCTCCACCGGCCGAAGTATCCAGATGCTCATCGAACGAACTCCAGATCAGCAGCGCGATCAGAATGATGTGCAGCACGACTGAAACTATGATGGCTCGTTTAAGCTTGTCGTTTTGTTCGGTTGCCTTTGACACTATCGGTTCCCAAAAACTGTTCGCCTGTTCCCGCTTTTCTCGCAGGCGACGAGCCTGTTTATCTCGTCGCCTGCGTCCGGCGGGCGCACATATCTGAAGCGATTAAATAGGCTTGGTCATTAAGCCAACCGATTTAACCCCTGCGCTATGCAACAGGTTAAGCGCTTTAATAATTTCATCGTAAGGTACGTCCTTCGCGCCGCCGATCAGGAACACCGCTTTCTCATTGGCCTCGAGTCGGCGCTTCGCTTCGGCAATAACCTGCTCCGGCGGCAGCTGCGACAGCGTTTCCTGGCCAACTTTCACGCTGTACTGCCCGACGCCGGAAACTTCAACGATCACCGGCGGTTCGTCGTTGCTTTTAACCGCCTGCGATTCGGTAGCATCCGGCAGGTCGACCTCTACGCTCTGCGTAATGATCGGCGCTGTTGCCATAAAGATCAGCAGCAGCACCAACAAGACATCCAGCAGCGGAACGATGTTGATCTCGGACTTCAGTTCGCGACGTCCGCGTCCACGTGCTCTGGCCATGGCTTACCCCTTATTGCTTTCGCTGCTGGTAAACGCCTGACGGTGCAGAATCGCGGTGAACTCTTCCATAAAGTTGTCGTAGTTCAGTTCAAGTTTGTTCACCCGCTGGTTCAAACGGTTGTAGGCCATTACCGCCGGGATTGCTGCAAACAGGCCGATTGCCGTAGCGATAAGCGCTTCGGCGATACCCGGCGCAACCATCTGCAGAGTCGCCTGCTTCACCGCCCCGAGGGCGATGAAGGCATGCATAATCCCCCAGACGGTACCAAACAGGCCGATATACGGGCTGATGGAGCCGACGGTCCCGAGGAACGGGATATGCGTTTCCAGGGTTTCCAGCTCGCGGTTCATGGAGATACGCATGGCGCGCGACGCCCCTTCAACTACCGCCTCTGGCGCATGGTTGTTTGCGCGATGCAGGCGGGCAAACTCTTTGAAACCACTATAGAAAATCTGTTCCGAACCGGCCAGGTTATCGCGACGCCCCTGGCTTTCCTGATACAGGCGAGAAAGCTCAATACCCGACCAGAACTTGTCTTCAAAGGCCTCAGCCTCGCGGGTTGCGGTATTGAGGATACGCGTTCTCTGAATAATGATAGCCCAGGAAGCGATAGAAAAACCAATCAAAATCAACATGATAAGTTTAACCAGAAGGCTGGCCTTCAGGAACAAATCAAGGATATTCATGTCAGTCACTGCTTAAACTCCGCGACAATAGACTTGGGAAGCGCACGAGGCTTCATTAAGAGTGGATCAACGCACACAATGAGAACCTCAGCTTCGTTTAACACTGTATTCTCGGCGTTGACGATTCGCTGCGTGAAGACCAAAGAGGTGCCTCGCATCGAAGATATTTCCGTCTGGATTTCGAGCATGTCGTCGAGTCTGGCGGGCGCAAAATATTCAAGCGTCATTTTGCGAACCACAAAGGCAACTCGCTCAGCCAACAAAACCTGCTGACTGAAGTGATGGTGACGCAGCATCTCTGTACGTGCTCTTTCATAAAAAGCGACGTAGCTGGCGTGGTAAACCACACCACCGGCATCGGTATCTTCGTAATAGACCCGAACCGGCCATCGAAACATATACTTATTCATTCCTGCTGCCTCTTTGTTGGCTTCGTCCACTCACGCCAGTCACTTACTCTTGTAAGCTCCCGGTGATTTGCGTACCTGCCGCCGCGATGCATTGAGAATGCCGTTGTATATCGCGTTGTGTTCACTTTACATCCCGGTAATGCAAAAAAAGATTAGTGCTTTCAAACTTCGCTACTATACGCGCGGGAATCGTGGTTTGGAATGGGAGAAAGTAAACGGCGAGTAAATTTTTATGGGCTTATGCAAGCCCATGAGGTTACCAGAGTTCTCTTATACTTTTATCGTTCAAAAGAAGAAAAAGAAAAGCCCGGTGATGAGGACAATATCAGCGATAAGTGGACAGAAAATCCCCTGCCAGAAAACGGCGCGCGGACGAAAGCCCACGCCGTGGATAACGCCGGCGCAAACGGCCCACATCAGCAGGAAACCATGCCAGATTTCAAGCTCGCTGGTTTTCGCCGCAAAGCGCGACGGATCCCAGAAAATGCAGCCTGCCAGCAGCAGCGCCATCACCAGAGAAAGCGCCCTGAGCGGGCGCTTATCCATTATCGCATAGATATATTTTATCATTCGTGTTGCCTCCTTGTTGGCTGCGCCCGCTTACCCCAGTCGCTTACCTCCGTAAGCTCCCGGGGATTCCCTGGCTTGCCGCCTCGATGCAACCCGACTGATTTCGTATATCGCGTTGCGATAACTATCATCAGTGTTCTTCTTTACCTGCTTTGGTGGCTTCCACGTGCTCAAGCGCCAGCGCGGTGATAACCCCAAAAGCACAGGCAAGAAGCGTTCCCAAAATCCATGCGAAATACCACATATATATAGCTCCTTACCTTAGTACAGCGAGTGGGTGTTCTTTTCGATGTCTTCTCTGGTGATGCGGCCAAACATTTTCCAGTAACACCAGCTGGTGTAGCCCAGAATAATCGGCACGAAGACAATCGCCACATAGGTCATCAGGTTCAGCGTCATCTGGCTGGAGGTCGCATCCCACATGGTCAGGCTAACGTTCATCATCGTGCTGGACGGCATGATGAACGGGAACATAGCGATACCCGCAGTCAGGATGATACACGCCAGCGTGATGGAGGAAGAGACAAACGCCAGGGCGCCCTTCTCCAGACGTGAGGTCAGAATAGTCAACAGCGGCAGCACGACGCCCAGCGCAGGGATTGCCCACAGCGACGGCATGTTGTTGAAGTTAACCATCCACGCACCGGCCTGACGCGCCACTTCTTTGGTCAGCGGGTTAGACGGCGCTGCGCGATCGATAACCGAGGTCACCACGTAACCATCGATACCGTAGACCACCCAAACGCCTGCCAGCAGGAAGCAGACCAGCGTGACCAGGGCCGCAACCTGTGAGGTGACGCGAGCGCGCAGGTGCAGTTCACCGACGGTACGCATCTGCAGGTAGGTCGCACCCTGGGTCAGGATCATCGCCACGCTCACTACGCCGGCCAGCAGGCCAAACGGATTCAGCAGCTGGAAGAAGTTACCCGTGTAGTACAGGCGCATGTATTCATCCATGTGGAACGGCACGCCCTGCAGCAGGTTACCGAACGCCACGCCGATCACCAGCGGCGGCACGAAGCTACCGATGAAGATGCCCCAGTCCCACATGTTACGCCAGCGGGTGTCCTCAATCTTCGAGCGGTAGTCGAAACCAACCGGACGGAAGAACAGAGACGCCAGCACCAGAATCATTGCCACATAGAAGCCGGAAAACGCCGCGGCATAGACCGTCGGCCAGGCAGCAAACAGCGCGCCGCCCGCGGTAATCAGCCATACCTGGTTTCCGTCCCAGTGTGGAGCAATGGAGTTGATCATGATTCGACGCTCGGTGTCGTTACGACCGAGGAAGCGGGTGAGCATGCCCACCCCCATGTCGAAGCCATCGGTGACGGCAAAACCAATCAGCAGAATGCCGATCAGCAGCCACCAGATTAAACGCAATACTTCATAATCGATCATTTGACGACTCCTGTCTTAGCGTGCCGGCTGAGTAGTCGCGGAAGACTGCTCAAAATGGTAGCGACCGGTTTTCAGGCTGCTTGGGCCACGGCGTGCGAATTTGAACATCAGGTACAGCTCCGCCACCAGGAACAGGGTGTACAGACCGCAAATCAGCAACATCGAGAAGATCAGGTCAGCGGCGGTCAGCGAGGAGTTCGCCACCGCGGTCGGCAAGACCTCACCTATCGCCCACGGCTGACGGCCATATTCAGCAACGAACCAGCCGGATTCGATGGCAATCCACGGCAGAGGAATCGCGTAAAGCGCGATGCGCAGCAGCCATTTTTTCTCGCCGACCTGATTGCGGATAACCGTCCAGAAGGAGGCCGCAATGATACCCAGCATCAGGATGCCGCAGGCAACCATGATACGGAAGGCAAAGTACAGCGGAGCCACGCGAGGGATCGAGTCCTTCGTTGCCAGCGCAATCTGATCTTCCGTCGCGTCGGAGACGTTCGGCGTATAGCGTTTCAGCAGCAGCCCGTAGCCAAGGTCTTTCTTGACGCTGTTGAATTGGTCACGAACGGCCTGATCTTTCGAACCGGCACGCAGCTCTTCAAGCAGGGTGTAGGCTTTCATGCCGTTGCGGATACGCGCTTCGTGCTGAACGAGCAGCTCTTTCAGACCGGTAACCTGCTTATCCACGGAGCGGGTGGCAATAATCCCCAACGCATACGGAATTTGAATCGCGAAGCGGTTTTTTTGCGCATCCTGATCGGGAATACCAAACAGGGTGAAGGCGGCCGGTGCCGGCTGCGTTTCCCATTCGGCTTCGATAGCCGCGAGTTTGGTCTTCTGCACGTCGCCCATTTCGTAACCGGACTCATCACCGAGAACGATAACGGAGAGAATGGCGGCCATACCGAAGCTTGCCGCGATGGCAAAGGAGCGTTTAGCGAAGGCGAAGTCGCGACCGCGCAGCATATAGTAGGAGCTGATGCCCAGAACGAACATCGCGCCGCAGACGTAACCAGAGGCGACGGTGTGGACAAACTTAACCTGAGCAACCGGGTTCAGCACCAGCTCGGAGAAGCTGACCATCTCCATACGCATGGTTTCGAAGTTGAAGTCCGAGGCGATCGGGTTTTGCATCCAGCCGTTAGCAACGAGGATCCACAGTGCGGAAAGGTTGGACCCCAGAGCCACCAGCCAGGTCACCGCCATGTGCTGTACTTTGCCCAGACGATCCCAGCCGAAGAAGAACAGACCGACAAAGGTAGATTCGAGGAAGAAGGCCATCAGCCCTTCAATGGCCAGCGGCGCACCGAAGATATCGCCCACGTAGTGCGAGTAATAAGACCAGTTTGTCCCGAACTGGAACTCCATGGTCAAACCGGTTGCAACACCCAGCGCAAAGTTGATACCAAACAACTTGCCCCAGAATTTGGTCATATCTTTATAAATCTGTTTGCCGGAAAGGACGTAAACCGTTTCCATGATGGCCAGCAGGAACGCCATACCGAGCGTCAGTGGCACAAAAAGGAAGTGGTACATCGCGGTCAAGGCAAACTGTAAGCGCGACAGTTCGACTATATCTAACATCATGACTCCTTGCTCATCGCATGAAGACTCCGAGAGTGAACCCCGTTAGAAAGGGTCACACACATGCCCCAATACAAATTTATTTGCGCCTTTTCGCCGTACCCTTTCTTCCTCAGAGGAAACGGTAATGGAGAAAAGTTACAAACATGTTAAAAAAACACCCAAATTGATCCCGTGGTTATATTACGCCGCAAATCCCTTACAATAAATAGGTTTTTATTGAGATAAATTTGCGCTTTTCGACAGCGATCAATTTATAGCGAAAATACCGGTTTTCGGCCAATTTGATCGGCGACAATTTAACTCCATTTCTCATTTTTTTCCAACAGTTAAACATTGATTTAAATCAATTTTCATTTTGAATGTTAATTATGTTTACTGTGTGCAACGCTAGTAAACGATAGGTTAAAGATATGTTTTGCGAAGGTGTCATCAGTTACTGAAAATGATAGTCGATTTATTTAAAGCCGGATCGTCTTTTAAGCTGAAGGAACAATGCCGGGACGAGAGACTATCGGCAAATAATGTCGCATAGCTCACGGATTTTTTTTATCAAGTTATTACCCGATTATTTTCAACTTATTTTATTTATCATTGTCTTTACCAGCACTTAACACCACCGGGGAACTATCCCACAATCAAGGAAGCAGGGATGCCGCTCCGCTACCGCCGCGAAGTTCTGCCCATGCCTCGCGCCACAACGCTGACGGCGTAAAGAATAATGGCCAATGCTGGTCAGCCCTCCCCTCTTCCGCCCTACAAAAAATAAATATATAACAAAGGGTTCCGCCATCACCTCAGGCATTTAAAAGAACATATGCAGAAAACCGCCCTCGCCCAGGCACTGTTTTATACCCGCTGAGAATTAATTTAAAAACGATTTAATAACGTCATTAAATAGTTACTTTACATCGACGACAAAAATAAAAGTCCGCGTATATATATAAACTCAGGCTTATTTAAGCCGCTATTCATAGTCCATATCCTGTAAACAAAATGAAAGTAACCCCTTGATTAACATTGACTTAAATGAGGTTATTAAACCTTCAGGTGGTCCGGCATTGATAGTCGATGCTCCGGAGGAGAGCGCGTAAAAAAACGGCCCGAGTCACGAGCGTTATTGAGCACCGTAGTCGGCGCAACGGAAAAGATCGGAAATATCAGCGGGAGCGGCATAAAAAAGGCCACCGGAAGGTGGCCAACCATGTCGAAACTGGACCGGCCCCGAGCTATTCTCTCAGCGATCGAATAGCAGGGGCCGTTTTATTACATTTACTTAATGATAGATTTCAGCGCTTCGCCGATGTCTGCCAGGCTACGGACGGTTTTCACGCCGGCCGCTTCCAGGGCAGCAAACTTCTCGTCAGCCGTGCCTTTACCGCCGGCGATGATGGCGCCAGCGTGGCCCATACGCTTGCCTTTTGGCGCGGTCACACCGGCGATGTAACCAACTACCGGCTTGGTCACGTGCTCTTTGATGTAGGCTGCCGCTTCTTCTTCAGCGCTGCCGCCGATCTCACCGATCATCACGATCGCTTCGGTCTGCGGGTCTTCCTGGAACAGCTTCAGGATATCGATGAAGTTAGAGCCCGGGATCGGGTCACCGCCGATACCGACGCAGGTAGACTGGCCGAAGCCGTAGTCAGTAGTCTGCTTAACCGCTTCATAGGTCAGCGTACCGGAACGGGAAACGATACCCACTTTACCCGGCTGGTGAATGTGGCCCGGCATGATGCCGATTTTGCATGCGCCTGGGGTGATAACGCCCGGGCAGTTAGGGCCGATCATGCGCACGCCGGCTTCATCAAGCTTCACCTTCACGGTCAGCATATCCAGCGTCGGGATACCTTCGGTGATGGTGATGATGAGCTTAATGCCCGCATCGATAGCTTCCAGAATGGAGTCTTTGCAGAACGGCGCCGGTACGTAGATAACGGTCGCGGTTGCGCCGGTTGCGTCTACGGCTTCGCGCACGGTGTTGAACACCGGCAGGCCCAGATGCGTGGTGCCGCCTTTGCCCGGCGTCACGCCGCCGACCATTTGCGTACCGTAAGCGATCGCTTGTTCAGAGTGGAAAGTCCCCTGGCTACCGGTGAAGCCCTGGCAGATAACCTTGGTGTTTTTATCAATTAAAATGGACATTATTTCCCCTCCACTGCAGCAACAACCTGCTGCGCTGCGTCCGTCAGACTTTTCGCTGCAATAATATTCAGGCCGCTGTCAGCCAGTTTCTTCGCGCCCAGTTCGGCGTTGTTACCTTCCAGACGAACGACCACCGGAACGTTAACGCCCACTTCCTCTACCGCGCCGATAATGCCGTCAGCGATCAGGTCGCAACGCACGATACCGCCGAAGATGTTAACCAGTACGGCTTTAACATTGCTGTCGGAAAGGATGATTTTGAACGCTTCGGTAACGCGCTCTTTGGTTGCGCCGCCGCCAACGTCAAGGAAGTTAGCCGGTTCGCCGCCGTGCAGCTTAACGATGTCCATGGTACCCATCGCCAGGCCTGCGCCGTTAACCATACAGCCGATGTTGCCGTCCAGCGCAACGTAGTTCAGCTCCCACTGTGCAGCCTGGGCTTCACGCGGATCTTCCTGAGACTGGTCGCGCATTTCGCGCAGATCCGGCTGACGGAACAGGGCATTGCCATCGGCACCCAGCTTGCCGTCGAGGCAGATCAGGTCGCCCTGTTTGGTGATAACCAGCGGGTTGATTTCGATCAGCGCCAGATCGCGCTCCAGGAAAATGTTCGCCAGGCCCATGAAGATTTTGGTGAACTGCTGAACCTGCTTACCTTCCAGACCCAGTTTGAACGCCAGCTCACGGCCCTGGTAAGGCATCGGGCCCGCCAGCGGGTCGATAGCAATTTTGTGGATCAGGTGCGGCGTCTCTTCCGCCACTTTTTCGATTTCCACGCCGCCTTCGGTGGAAGCCATGAACACAACGCGACGGGAGCTACGGTCAACCACGGCGCCAAGATAGAGCTCTTTGGCGATATCGGTCGCCGCTTCAACCAGGATTTGGTTAACCGGCTGGCCGTGCGCATCCGTCTGGTAGGTCACCAGGCGTTTGCCCAGCCAATGTTCAGCAAATGCGCGAATGTCTTCTTTGCTGTTAACTACTTTCACACCGCCCGCTTTACCACGGCCGCCAGCGTGAACCTGACATTTCACTACCCACGGGCCCGCACCGATTTTTGAAGCGGCTTCTTCTGCTTCGCGCGGAGTAGTACAGGCATAACCCACCGGCGCCGGTAAGCCATAGCGGGCAAACAGTTGTTTTGCCTGATATTCATGTAAGTTCATGTGTTCAGTCCATCCTTCAGGTAATCGTTATCATTGAGTCTGTAAGGCGATAAATCGCCGTTTACAGCGCTGATGATGTTTTTATTGGCCCGGCACGCTGAACGCTGCCGGGCCATGATCGCTACACGTCCAGCAGCAGACGAGTCGGGTCTTCCAGCAGCTCTTTAATTGCTACCAGGAAGCCTACCGATTCACGTCCATCGATCAGACGGTGGTCGTAGGAGAGCGCGAGGTACATCATCGGCAGAATTTCTACCTTGCCATTGACCGCCATCGGACGATCTTTAATAGCATGCATACCCAGAATTGCGCTCTGCGGTGGGTTGATGATTGGCGTAGACATCAGAGAACCGAAGACGCCGCCGTTGGTAATGGTGAAGTTACCGCCGATCAGATCCTCTACGGTCAGCTTGCCGTCGCGGCCTTTCAGTGCCAGCTCTTTAATATTCTTTTCGATATCCGCCATACCCAGCAGATCCACATCGCGCAGAACCGGCGTGACCAGGCCACGCGGCGTCGATACGGCCATGCTGACGTCGAAGTAGTTGTGATAAACCACGTCGTCGCCATCGATGGAGGCGTTCACTTCCGGATAGCGCTTCAGCGCTTCCACGACCGCTTTCACGTAGAAGGACATAAAGCCCAGGCGGATGCCGTGACGTTTTTCGAACGCATCGCCGTACTGCTTACGCAGGTCCATAATCGGCTTCATGTTGACTTCGTTGAAGGTCGTCAGCATGGCGGTAGAGTTTTTCGCTTCCAGCAGACGCTCGGCCACGCGTTTGCGCAGGCGGGTCATCGGAACGCGTTTTTCAGAGCGGTGGCCCAGCTGAGCAACCGGAGCAGCCGCCGCAGCCGCAGCCGGCGCCTTGGTTTCCGCTTTAGCCGGCGCTGCCGCCAGATGTTTTTCAACATCTTCACGGGTCAGACGGCCGCCAACGCCGGAGCCTTTGATCGCGCTCGCATCAAGGTTATGTTCAGCCAACAGGCGACGGATCGCCGGGCTGAGCGCATCGTTACTCTGCTCTTCCAGAGAAGCCTGCTGACGCTGAGCCGGGGTGGACTCTTTCGCATCGGCCTTCGCACCGGACTCTTTGCCCGCGCTGTTGCCTTCACGCAGGCGGCCCAGAATTTGACGAGAAAGCACGGTTGCGCCTTCGTCTTCCAGCACTGCTTCCAGAATGCCGTCCGCCGATGCCGGTACTTCCAGTACCACTTTGTCAGTTTCGATTTCCACCAGCACTTCATCACGCTGGACGCTATCGCCCGGTTTTTTATGCCAGGTCGCAACGGTCGCGTCAGCTACGGACTCAGGCAGATCGGGAACCAGAATATCTACGCTACTCATTATGTATCCTTTAATTAATCGACGTTCAGCGCGTCATTGACCAGATCTTGTTGCTGTTTCTGGTGAACGGACATATATCCTACCGCCGGAGAGGCGGAGGCCGGGCGGCCTGCATAACGCAGAGAGGCCCCAAACGGAATCACTTCACGGAAGTGATGCTGGCTGCAGTACCACGCGCCCTGGTTGAGCGGTTCTTCCTGACACCAGACAAAATCATGCACCTGCGCATAAGGCTTCAGCGCTTCCTGTACCGCCTGATGCGGGAACGGATAGAGCTGCTCTACGCGCACGATAGCGACATCTTTTTGGTCGTTCTTACGACGCTGCTCCAGCAGGTCGTAATAAACTTTACCAGAGCACAGCACCACGCGCTTCACGGCTTTCGGGTCGAGATCGTCCACTTCGCCGATCGCCGGCAGGAAGATGCCGTTCGCCAGCTCATCGAGGCTCGACACCGCCAGCGGGTGGCGCAGCAGCGACTTCGGTGACATCACCACCAGCGGACGGCGCATACCGCGCAGCGCCTGACGACGCAGCATGTGGTAAACCTGTGCCGGGGTAGACGGGACGCAAACCTGCATGTTCTGCTCGGCGCAGAGCTGCAGATAGCGCTCCAGACGCGCGGAGGAGTGCTCCGGGCCCTGACCTTCGTAGCCGTGCGGCAGCAGCATCACCAGGCCACACATCCGGCCCCACTTCTGCTCGCCGGAGCTGATGAACTGGTCAATAACAACCTGAGCGCCGTTGGCGAAGTCGCCGAACTGTGCTTCCCAGATGGTCAGAGTGCGCGGCTCAGCGGTGGCATAGCCATATTCAAACGCCAGTACCGCTTCTTCAGAGAGCACGGAGTCCCAGACTTTGAAATGCTCCTGGCCGTTGTGCACGTGCTGCAGCGGAATATAGGTTGAGCCGTTCACCTGGTTATGAATAACCGAGTGGCGGTGGAAGAAGGTGCCGCGACCGGAGTCCTCACCGGACAGACGAATCGGAATGCCTTCATCGACCAGCGTCGCGTAGGCCAGGTTTTCCGCCCCGCCCCAGTCAAACAGCTTCTCGCCGGCCGCCATCGCCTGACGATCGCCGTAAATTTTGGCGACGCGAGACTGCATTTCAATGCTTTCAGGCACGGTGCTGATGCGCTTAGCCAGTTCCTGCAGGCGCTTCATCTCTACCTTGCTCGGGTAGCTCTCATCCCACTCGTGGTTGAGGTACGGCGACCAGGTAAAGGAGTGCAGGTTCATCGGGCGCCACTCTTCTACCACGCATTCGCCGGCATCCAGCGCGTCACGGTAGAGGTTGACCTGCTCGGTTGCATCTTCCAGCGTCGAAACTTTGTCCTGCTCGAGTTTGTCAGCATAGATTTTGCGCGGAGTCGGATGCTTTTTGATTTTCTGATACATCAGCGGCTGGGTTGCGCTCGGCTCGTCGGCTTCGTTATGGCCGTGACGGCGGTAGCACACCAGGTCGATCAGAACATCGCGTTTGAAGGTATTGCGGAAATCCAGCGCCAGGCGGGTAACGAAAGCCACGGCTTCCGGGTCATCCGCGTTAACGTGGAAGATAGGCGCCTGAACCATCTTACCGATATCGGTGCAGTACGGCGTAGAGCGCGCGTCCAGCGGGTTCGAGGTCGTGAAGCCCACCTGGTTGTTGATAACAATACGTACGGTACCGCCCACTTCGTAACCGCGGGCTTTCGACATGTTCAGGGTTTCCTGAACCACGCCCTGACCGGTGATCGCGGCGTCGCCGTGAATGGTAATCGGCAGCACTTTATTGCTGCTTGGCTCGTCCAGACGATCCAGACGGGCGCGCACGGAACCGATAACCACCGGGCTGACGATTTCGAGGTGCGACGGGTTAAACGCCAGCGCCAGGTGCACCAGACCGCCTTCGGTTTCCATATCGGAAGAGAAGCCCATGTGGTACTTCACGTCGCCGGTGCCGAGGTGTTCTTTATGCTTGCCGGCGAACTCGTCAAACAGATCCTGCGGCTTTTTACCGAGGACGTTGACCAGCACGTTCAGACGACCGCGGTGCGCCATGCCCAGCACCACTTCGCGGGTGCCGCTTTTGCCAGCGTGGCGGATCATCTCTTTGAGCATCGGGATCAGCGCATCGCCGCCTTCCAGCGAGAAGCGTTTCGCGCCCGGGAATTTCGCGCCGAGGTAGCGTTCCAGACCTTCAGCGGCGGTCAGTTCGCTTAGGAAGCGTTTTTTCTCTTCAGCGGTAAAGCTGGCTTTCCCTGCTACCGATTCAATACGCTGCTGGATCCAGCGTTTCTCTTCGGTAGAGGTGATATGCATGTATTCCGCGCCGATAGCGCCGCAGTAGGTCTGTTTGAGCGCCGACAGCAGCTCGCCCAGCTTCATCGTATCTTTCCCGATGGCAAAGGAACCTACGTTATAACTTTCCTGGAAATCTGCCTCGGTCAAATCGTGGTATGCCGGGTCTAAATCCGCCACTCTATCCTGTTTCCACAGTCCCAGCGGATCGAGATTCGCATGCTGGTGACCGCGGAAGCGATAGGCGTTGATGAGCTGCAGGACTTTAACCTGCTTCACATTGGTGTCAGGGTCGGAAATCGAAGAAGTGTAACGTGAGGCATCCTTCGCCAATCGACGGAAATAATCACGCGTTTTGGAATGAAATTGATCCGGTTTGACTCCGGTGCCAGGTAACTGCTGGAACATAGAACGCCAGTTGGCGTCAACAGAGTCAGGATCGGTTAAGAAGTCTTCATAGAGCTGTTCTATCCAGCTCTGGTTCGAACCAGAGAGGTAAGAAGAGTCCAGCCAGGCTTTCATTGCGCCGTTCTGCATCGTGATCCCTTAAGCATTTATATGCTTATTTCGCCGTAGAAACTACCACGCACATGGATTGTACGTGCCGGGGTTCACTCATTACGGACGAGTTGTGGCTTCTGCGTCCGCTAAGGAACCTTTAAAAACTGCCATTAATCTTCGGCGTTCAGGCTGCGGTTGCGTTAGCTGCCTTCACTTACCCCGGTCACATCGTTCACTATGCTCCCGGGGATGCGTTCAGTTGCCGCCTTACCTCGCTCTGAACGCCTTGATTACTGGTACATATTTGGCGGTTTTTAAAGATTTCCTGCCATCCCCTTCATACTTCAAGTTACATGTGCGTTGGCTTTCCTCACTCACCCCAGTCACTTACTTGAGTAAGCTCCTGGGGATTCGCGGCGTCGCCGCCTTCCTGTAACTCGAATTATTTAGGGTATTCATTTCCCGGCGGCACAAACGCTGCCGGGGCTACTGCTTCGGGTAGCCCGGATAAGCGATAGCGCCATCCGGGACAGACCGGGTTACTTACGCACTGCGCTGCAGCAGCATCGACTTGATATGGCCGATGGCGCGCGTCGGGTTCAATCCCTTAGGACAAACACTGACGCAGTTCATAATGCTATGACAGCGGAATACGCTGAAAGCATCGCTTAACCCTTCCAGGCGGCTGTCGGTTTCGGTATCGCGGCTGTCGATCAGGAAGCGATACGCCGCCAGTAAGCCTGCCGGGCCGACAAATTTGTCCGGGTTCCACCAGAACGACGGGCAGGACGTTGAACAACATGCGCACAGAATACACTCGTACAGTCCGTCGAGTTTCTCACGCTGTGCCGGCGACTGCAGATGCTCACGAGCCGGAGGATTTTGCCCATTATTCAACAAGTAAGGCTTAATCTTCTCATATTGTGCATAGAATTGCCCC
Organism: Klebsiella sp. Ech2A; assembly: GCF_030078455.1. Taxonomy (NCBI): domain Bacteria; kingdom Pseudomonadati; phylum Pseudomonadota; class Gammaproteobacteria; order Enterobacterales; family Enterobacteriaceae; genus Klebsiella; species Klebsiella sp. Ech2A. Next base: position 31,147 of record NZ_JAQGFU010000029.1, read on the forward strand.
ATGTCTACCACCAAATCGCGGATAACCGGTAAACCTGGCAGCGGACGGATAACAATTTTCTTGCCCGGCTGATTCAGCGCGGAGATCGGCGTGATGCACGCCAGACCGTTTTTACCATTCATGTTCAGACCGTCGGAGCCACAGACCCCTTCACGGCAGGAACGACGAAATGAGAGCGACGGGTCTTTTTCCTTCAGCTGCATCAGCGCATCCAGCAGCATCATGTCGCGACCTTCTTCCGCTTCCAGGGTGTAATCCTGCATATGCGGAGCATCGTCAACGTCCGGGTTATAACGATAAATTGAAAACTCGAGTTTCATTTTCCTGTCTCCGCATTAATAAGTACGAATCTTCGGCGGGAATGCCGGGCGCAGTTTCGGTTGCATGTTGACGCTACGACGCGTCATCGCTTCCGACTCTGGCAGGTACAGGGAATGGCACAGCCAGTTTTCATCGTCACGTTCCGGGAAGTCGAAGCGGCTATGCGCGCCACGGCTTTCGGTACGGAAGTTTGCCGACACCGCGGTGGCGTAAGCAGTTTCCATCAGGTTATCCAGCTCCAGACACTCGACGCGCTGGGTGTTGAACTCGCTGGAGGTATCGTCCAGACGCGCATTTTTCAGACGCTCGCGGATCGCCTTCAGCTGCTCAAGCCCTTTCGCCATCGCATCACCTTCGCGGAACACCGAGAAGTTGTGCTGCATACATTCCTGCAGCGCTTTGCGGATCTCGGCCGGGTCTTCACCGTCACGGTTGCCGTTCCAGCGGTTGAGACGCGCCAGGGAAGCGTCGATCTCTTCTTCCGTAGCATCGAGAAGCTCGCCCTGTTCGGCGATAGATTCCTGCAGATGTACGCCGACCGCGCGGCCGAACACCACCAGGTCAAGCAGCGAGTTGCCGCCCAGGCGGTTAGCGCCGTGGACCGATACGCAGGCGATTTCACCGACGGCGAACAGCCCAGGAATCACCACATCTTCGCCCTGCTCGTTAACGGTCAGCGCCTGGCCGCTTACGCGGGTCGGAATGCCGCCCATCATGTAGTGGCAGGTTGGGATAACCGGAATCGGCTCTTTAACCGGGTCAACGTGCGCAAAGGTGCGGGACAGCTCAAGGATACCCGGCAGGCGGGATTCGAGAACTTCTTTACCCAGATGGTCAAGCTTGAGCTTGGCGTGCGGGCCCCACGGACCGTCGCAGCCGCGACCTTCGCGGATTTCGATCATGATGGAACGCGCCACCACGTCACGACCCGCCAGGTCTTTCGCATTCGGAGCATAGCGCTCCATAAAGCGCTCGCCGTGTTTATTCAGCAGATAGCCGCCTTCGCCGCGGCAGCCTTCGGTGACCAGAACCCCTGCCCCGGCGATACCGGTTGGGTGGAACTGCCACATTTCCATATCCTGCACCGGCACGCCGGCGCGGATCGCCATCCCAACGCCGTCACCGGTATTGATGTGGGCGTTGGTGGTGGATTGATAAATACGACCTGCACCACCGGTAGCCAGCACGGTTGCGCGGGCCTTGAAGTACACCACTTCGCCGGTTTCGATACACAGCGCGGTACAGCCAACGATGGCACCGTCGGCATTTTTCACCAGATCCAGCGCGTACCATTCGGAGAAGATAGTGGTGTGGTTTTTCAGGTTTTGCTGATACAGCGTATGCAGCAGGGCGTGGCCGGTACGGTCAGCTGCCGCCGCGGTACGTGCCGCCTGCTCGCCGCCGAAGTTTTTCGACTGGCCGCCAAACGGACGTTGATAAATAGTGCCATCTTCGAGGCGCGAGAACGGCAGGCCCATATGATCCAGTTCGAGAATCGCTTCCGGACCGGTTTTGCACATATATTCGATGGCGTCCTGGTCACCAATGTAGTCCGACCCTTTAACGGTGTCGTACATGTGCCATTCCCAGTTATCTTCATGGGTATTACCGAGCGCAACGGTGATGCCACCCTGCGCGGAAACGGTATGGGAACGAGTCGGGAACACTTTGGAGAGCAGCGCACAGGACTGGCCGCTCTGGGAAATCTGCAGCGCCGCGCGCATACCTGCGCCACCGGCACCAATCACAACAGCATCAAATTCTCTGACAGGCAATTTCATTACACACCCCACACCACAACAAATCCATAAAGAACGTAAGCCACCAGCGCAACGACGATAAGCAGTTGCAGAACCAGGCGCACAGCCAGTGGTTTAACGTAGTCCGTCAGCACCTGCCACATACCGATCCAGGCGTGGATCAGGATGGAGACGAGGGCCAACAGGGTGAAGACTTTAGTGAACGCGGAGGAGAAAAAACCCGTCCAGACTTCCCATGAGATTTCACCCGTGGTGGCAAAAAAGCCGACCATATAGATGATGTAGAGGGTCAGAACGATGGCGGTAGCACGAACCAGAATGAAGTCATGTACGCCGTTGCGTCCCAGTGCTGAGGCGTTGCTTACCATACGAGGACTCCTGCGAGAAGTGAAAGCACGACAGTAATAACAAAAGAAATCTTGGCGGAGCGTGTCCCTACTTCGAGGGTTTCTTCCAGGTAGCCAAAGTCCATCATCAGGTGGCGGATACCGACCACGGCGTGATAAGCCAGTGCGGTCAGAATGCCCCACATAATGAATTTCACGAAGAAGCTATCCATAATGGATGCCGCAGTGAGGAAACCTTCGGGAGAGGAAAGACTGGTGCCCAGCAGCCAAAGCAGAATCCCGACCGCCACGAAGGTGATCACACCGGATACGCGATGGAGAATGGACGCTATCGCCGTGATTGGGAACCGGATCGTTTGCAGATCCAGATTGACAGGTCTTTGTTTTTTCACATTTCTTACCATGAATAACGCCCACATGCTGTTCTTATTGTTTCCTTCCTCCGGTCTGCTTGCGGGTCAGACAGCGTCCTTTCTATAACCTGTAGTCATGAATAAACTCCTTTTCAGGAGCGAAAACGTGACCAAACAACGCTGGGTGGCTCGGGATTGCAGGGTGTTCCGGAGACCTGGCGGCAGTATAGGCCGTTCACAAAATCATTACAATTAACCTACATATAGTTTGTCGGGTTTTGTCCCGAACAGTGATCGCGGTCACGATAACAACATTATTTTAAAATTTAATCACCTGATTTGACAAATATTAAACATTCTTGTTACAACCATTACCAGATAAATGCAATAATGCTCAAAAGTTATGGGGTCACTCTTTCACCTGAGAATAAGTTATGCAACAGTGTGACGGTATTGACCAATGTAATCAGGACGGTTATTAGTGGTATAACGATTTTCAAATTCGGGCTGCTAAAACGCTGATTTGCTGTTATTTCGTCGTAAACTGAAAACGTTCCATCAAGCGCCTTTGCTCTGTACCCTGCCAATTCCGCTGTCGCAGAGCTGTGTGCAACATAACAAACTGGTAACGTAATCAGGCGCGAGCCGAAGGCAAATCCCCCCGGCAGTCTTAAGCAATAAAGGCGCTAAGGAGACCATAAATGTCTGATGCAAAAGCAAAAATCACCCTAGGCGGTGATACTGCTATCGAACTGGATGTGCTAAAAGGCACGCTAGGCCAGGATGTTATTGATATTCGTAGTCTTGGTTCAAAAGGCGTATTTACCTTTGACCCTGGTTTCACTTCAACCGCATCGTGTGAATCTAAAATCACCTTTATCGACGGTGATGAAGGTATTCTGCTCCACCGTGGTTTCCCGATCGATCAGTTAGCGACCGAGTCCAACTACCTTGAAGTCTGCTACATCCTGCTGAACGGCGAAAAGCCGAATCAGGCCCAGTACGAAGAGTTCAAAACCACCGTTACCCGCCACACCATGATCCACGAGCAGATTACCCGTCTGTTCCACGCGTTTCGTCGCGACTCGCACCCGATGGCGGTAATGTGCGGTATTACCGGCGCGCTGGCTGCGTTCTATCACGACTCCCTGGACGTTAATAATCCGCGCCACCGTGATATCGCGGCGTTCCGCCTGCTGTCCAAAATGCCGACAATGGCAGCGATGTGTTACAAATATTCAATCGGCCAGCCTTTTGTTTATCCGCGCAACGACCTCTCCTACGCGGGTAACTTCCTGAATATGATGTTCTCCACGCCGTGTGAAACCTACGAGGTTAATCCGGTACTGGAACGCGCCATGGACCGTATTCTGATCCTGCACGCTGACCACGAGCAGAACGCTTCAACCTCAACCGTCCGTACCGCAGGCTCCTCAGGCGCGAACCCGTTTGCCTGTATCGCTGCGGGCATCGCCTCCCTGTGGGGACCGGCGCACGGCGGCGCGAACGAAGCGGCGCTGAAGATGCTGGAAGAGATCAGCTCCGTTGAGCACATTCCGGAATTCGTTCGTCGCGCGAAAGATAAAAATGACTCTTTCCGCCTGATGGGCTTTGGCCACCGCGTGTACAAAAACTACGACCCGCGCGCCACCGTCATGCGTGAAACCTGCCATGAAGTGCTGAAAGAGCTGGGCACCAAAGACGATCTGCTGGAAGTGGCGATGGAGCTTGAGCACATTGCGCTCAACGACCCGTACTTCATCGAGAAGAAACTCTATCCGAACGTCGATTTCTACTCCGGTATCATCCTGAAAGCGATGGGTATTCCGTCCTCCATGTTTACCGTTATCTTCGCGATGGCGCGTACCGTAGGCTGGATTGCCCACTGGAACGAAATGCACAGCGACGGCATGAAAATTGCCCGTCCGCGTCAGCTGTACACCGGCTACGACAAGCGTGATTTCAAGTGCGACATCAAGCACTAAGCCAGGTTTCGGCAACAAAAAACGCGCCTTAAGGGCGCGTTTTTTTATGGCTGCGATATCGCCGGTAAGCTCGCTCACCCCGGCCGTTTGCCCGCATGGTTAGCGTTACAAGCTGCGCGCTTTAATGCTGGCAGCCAGGGCACCAGTAAAACGGCCTGGAGGAGAGCATGGTTCTCTCGATAAGCGTGCCGCAGCGTTCGCAGGGCTCGCCGTCGCGGTGGAAAACCTTAAAGCGAAACAGCACCCCGTGGTGCCGATTTTCATCCACCTGGCCGCGGGTAGTGTAGGACAGACGCGGGATCGCCAGCAGCGCCTGCGCCAGGGCATCGAGCTGGCTGTCCGTCAGCGCCGAGGCCTTGTGCCGCCCGGTCAATCCCACCTGCCAGAGGATTTCAACGCGCAGATAGTTGCCCAGCCCGGCGAGGAATGCCTGGTCCAGCAGCAGGCCGGAAAACTGACGCTGACGGAATTTTGCCGACAGCAGGCGGGCCTTGACCTCTTCCACCGTCAGGCGCATATCTAGCACGTCGGGGCCGACGCGGAGTAAGAAAGGGTGTACCGCCAGCTGCGCCGGGGTCAATATTTCAATATCCGAAGCGCTGTAGAGCAGCACCGCCTTCTCCGCCGTCTGCAGCCTGACGCGCAGAATGCGGTTGGTCGACGGCTGCTCTCCTGCCGCGACCACGCGCCACACGCCGTACAGCTGATTGTGGCTGTACAGCGTCAGCCCGCCGGAGAAATGCGTCAACAGCGCTTTACCGCGCGTCTCAATGTGCGTCACCTGCTGGCCCACCAGCTCAGACTGCCAGGGCTGCAGCTGCGGGAAGGCAAACCAGACCTCGGTCAGAGGTTTGCCTTTAATCGCCAATTCCAGGCTATCCGCCGCGCGGCGGATTTCCGGACCTTCCGGCATAATATCGTCCTTCTGTTAGTGCGTCGCGCCGCCGGTAACGCTGAGATCGTCGTCGTGAGTCAAGGATACGGCAATCGCCGTTTCCAGCGCAGCTCGTATCGTTTCCAGCGCCATACTCGCCTCGCCGGGATGGGCCGCAGCCTGCTCCGGCAGATACGGAATATGAATAAAGCCGCCTTTTACGCCAGCCTGACCCTGCAGCTTGTGCAGCAGACCGTACATCACGTGATTACACACGAAGGTCCCCGCCGTTTGTGATACCGATGCGGGAATGCCCTGCTGGCGCAGCGCGGCGACGATCGCTTTGATCGGCACGCTGCTGAACCAGGCGGCCGGGCCATCGGCCACGATCGGCCGATCGATCGGCTGCTGGCCCTTGTTATCCGGGATCCGCGCATCGTCGACGTTGATCGCCACGCGTTCAACGGTAATATCAGCCCGCCCTCCCGCCTGGCCAATAGCAAGGGTTAACGCGGGCCTGAATTCATCCAGCGCGGCGTGAAGCACCGTCAGCGCCTCGTTAAAAACGCAGGGCAGCTGCCGCGCCACGACGCGCTCTCCGGCAATGATAGCGCCATCGAGTCGCTTTACCACTTCCCACGAAGGGTTAACCGCTTCGCCGTCAAACGGTTCGAAACCGGTGATCAATACGCCAGCCATGCTCCCTTCTCCTCTCCCGGCATCGTTATAGTATGTTGTAAC
>NZ_JAQGFU010000002.1:0-108887 GCF_030078455.1 Klebsiella sp. Ech2A
CTGCGCCAACCGCCGCTCCGGCGGCCGCACAGGCCGCGACGCCAGCGGTAACGCCAGCCGCCGCCAGCGATGCGCCTGCCGACGCCGCTCAGCCGCCGGTGACGGCGCCGCAGGCCCAGACGGTTGCCTCAACCCCGGCCAACCCTGCTGCCGAACTGAAAATCTATGACACCACCAGCCAGCCGATGAGCCAGCTGCTGGCCCAGGTGCAGCAGGACGGCGCGACCATCGTCATCGGCCCGCTGCTTAAAAACAACGTCGAAGAGGTCATTAAAAGCAACACCTCCCTGAACGTTCTCGCGCTGAACCAGCCGGAAAAAGTCGAGAACCGCGCCAATATCTGCTATTTCGCCCTCTCCCCGGAGGACGAAGCGCGCGATGCGGCCCGCCATATTCACGATCAGGGCAAGCAGACTCCGCTGCTGCTGGTTCCGCGCGGAGCGCTGGGCGATCGCGTGGTCAGCGCCTTTGCCAACGAGTGGCTTAAGATCGGCGGCGGCACGGTTTTACAGCAGCGTATTGGCTCAACCTCCGAGCTGAAGTCCAGCGTCAACGGCGGTATCTCGTTGACCGGTAGCCCGGTGTCCACCCTGCCTTCCGCTCAGGATAGCGCGCTGGGTAGCCCGAGCGACGTGCCGGTCAGCAGCGGCGGCAGCGTCGATGCCGCCTGGATCCTCGCGACGCCGGAACAAATTGGCTACATCAAACCGATGATTGCCCTGCGCAACGGCAGCCAAAGCAGCGTGACCCTGTACGCCAGCTCTCGCAGCGCTCAGGGCACCGCTGGCCCGGACTTCCGCCTGGAAATGGACGGCCTGCAGTACAGCGAAATCCCAATGCTCGCCGGCAGCAACCCGGCGCTGATGCAGCAGGCGCTGTCCGCCGTGCGTAACGACTACTCGCTGGCGCGCCTGTACGCGATGGGCGCCGACGCCTGGTCACTGGCCAACCATTTCTCGCAAATACGTCAGGTGCCGGGATTTGAGCTGAACGGTAACACCGGCGATCTGACGGCCACGCAGGACTGCGTGATCAACAGGAAACTGTCATGGCTCAAGTACCAGCGCGGACAGATCGTCTCGGCCAACTAGCCAAACGAACCGGCGACGCCTGGGAAGCCCGGGCCCGCCGTTGGCTGGAAAGCCAGGGACTGCGTTTTATCGCCGCCAACGCCCGCGAGCGGGGCGGCGAGATTGACCTGATAATGCGCGACGGGGCGGTTACCGTCTTTGTCGAAGTGCGCTATCGTCGTAGCGCAGGCTACGGCGATGCCGCCTCCAGCGTCACGCTGAAAAAGCAACAACGACTCCTCCATGCCGCGCGTCTGTGGCTCTCCCGACATAATGGGAGCTTTGATACTGTGGATTGCCGTTTCGATGTGGTAGCCTTCACCGGAAACGACATCCAATGGCTGAAAAACGCCTTTGGCGAATAGCGTAAACGAATTTAAGGGATCCCGTGCTCGATAGAATTAAAGCCTGCTTCACTGAAAGCATTCAAACCCAAATTGCAGCAGCGGAAGCACTCCCGGACGCCATCTCCCGCGCGGCGATGACCCTCGTGCAGTCACTCCTCAACGGCAACAAAATCCTCTGTTGTGGCAACGGCACCTCTGCCGCCAATGCACAGCATTTTGCTGCCAGCATGATCAATCGTTTCGAAACGGAGCGCCCTGGTTTACCTGCCATTGCACTAAATACCGATAATGTGGTCTTAACGGCAATAGCCAACGATCGCCTGCATGACGAAGTTTACGCCAAGCAGGTGCGCGCGCTTGGGCACGCTGGTGATGTACTGCTGGCGATCTCCACCCGCGGCAATAGTCGGGATATCGTAAAAGCCGTCGAAGCGGCCGTCACTCGCGATATGACCATCGTTGCATTAACCGGCTATGACGGCGGCGAGCTGGCCGGCCTGCTGGGTCAGCAGGACGTCGAAATTCGCATTCCCTCGCATCGCAGCGCGCGTATTCAGGAAATGCATATGCTTACCGTCAACTGTCTGTGCGATTTGATTGATAACACGCTTTTTCCACACCAGGACGAATAAGGAGAACACATGAAGGCTCTCTCGCCCCTCGCCATCCTTCTTTCTGCGCTACTGCTTCAGGGATGCGTTGCCGCAGCAGTCGTCGGAACGGCAGCAGTCGGCACCAAGGCCGCAACGGACCCGCGTACGGTTGGCACACAGGTCGATGACAGTACGCTTGAGCTACGCGTCAACAGCGCGTTGTCGAAAGATGAACAAATTAAGAAGCAGGCCCGCATTAACGTCACCGCCTACCAGGGCAAAGTCCTGCTGACCGGTCAATCTCCGGTGGCCGATCTCTCCGCGCGCGCGAAGCAAATTGCGATGGGCGTCGAAGGAACCACGGAAGTCTTTAACGAAGTGCGTCAGGGCCAGCCGATCGGTCTCGGCACCGCCTCTTCGGATACCTGGATTACCACCAAGGTTCGCTCCCAGCTGCTGGGCACTGACCAGGTGAAATCATCGAACGTGAAGGTGACCACCGAGAACGGGGAAGTGTTCCTGATGGGGCTGGTAACCGACCGCGAAGGTCGCGCTGCGGCGGATATCGCCAGCCGGGTCAGCGGCGTTTCTCGCGTCACCACCGCGTTTACCTATATCAAGTAAGTACCGTATCCCGGGCGACAACCCCTCAGCGTTGTCGCCCGGAAAAACCATCACAGTAACGCCAGCCCGCCAACAATCGCGCCGCACAGCGCCACCAGCCCGCCGGTCAGCCAAAGGGCCTTCGCCGGAAACGCCTTATGCAGCATAATCAGCGACGGTACGCTGACCGCAGGCAGAGTGATCAGCAGCGCCAGCGCCGGCGCAACGCCCATTCCCGCCAGCATCATGGTCTGAACGATAGGGATCTCCGCCGCCGTCGGGATAACGAACAGGCAGCCGGCTATCGCCATCGCCAGGACCCAGAACAGGGTGTTACCGATCGCGCCGTCGGCGTGCGGGAACAGCCAGACGCGCGCGGCGCCCAGCGCCAGCACCGCCAGAATATAGACCGGGATCGTGTTCCAGAACAGCGTCCACAGCGCCCGCAGCCAGCGGCTGAAGAAACCGCCCTCGGCAGTTTGCGGGGAAACGTCGGGCACCGCCGCCGGCTGAGTCGCGGCCTCTTTCACCCATTTTTGTACCAGCGTCGCCACCACCAGCACGGTCGCGAGACCGGCCACCAGACGAATCAAGGCAAACTGCCAGCCCAGCACAAATCCCATGAACACCAGCGTCGCCGGATTCAGCAGCGGGTTACCCATCCAGAACGCCAGCGCGCCGCCCATCGACACCTGCTGCTTACGCATGCCCGCCGCCACCGGCGCGGCGCAGCAGGTACACATCATGCCGGGCAGAGCGAAAATCGCCCCCAGCAGCGTACCGCGAAAACGCGATTGCCCCAGCGTGCGCAGCAGCCAGTTGCGCGGGATCAGCACCTGAATCAGCGAGCCCAGCAGCACGCCCAGCACCGCCGCTTTCCAGACCGCCAGGAAGTAGACCAGCGCGTAGTCCCACGCGGCTTTTATCGGGTTGCTGTCGGCCTGGGCGAGAATAGATTTTCCAATGCTATGCGTTTCTGCGGCGGTGAAGGCCTTACCGTAATAGGGCTGCCATTTAACGAACCACAGGCCAACGATGACGACGAGAAAAAAGAGCGCGGGCTTCCACCATTGAAAAGATGATGCCGCCTGAGATGAAGACTGACCAGTCATAGCATTCCCCAGCAAGAAATGTGGTTATACAGAGAAGCGCTGAATACTACGCCTCGCTGGCGGCGATTTCACGCAGTTTTGCCGATGGCAGAACGGTGACACCTTCCTGAGCGGGCGCGAGCGCTTCGCTGAGCATCGCCTGTGCGACGTCGCGGGCGTCGATAGACTTCCAGTTCCCCGGCAGCAGGCGGAACAGCGGCGCCAGCAGCGCTTCATTGGCGCGCCTGTTGTCCCGCTCGCCCAGCAGCATAGAGGGGCGAAGGATCGTCAGATTGCGCCACGCCTGGGCGCGCAGCGCCTGCTCCATTTCCCCTTTGACGCGATTGTAGAAAAACAGCGAATGCGGGTCGGCTCCCATGGCGCTGATGACCAGCATATGTTTCGCCCCCAGCCGTAGTCCGGTTAGCGCCGTATCCACCACCAGCGTATAGTCAGCATGAATAAAGGCCGCTTTGCTCCCCGCCTCGCGTCGCGTGGTGCCCAGGCAGCAAAAGACGGTGTCTATCGGATCAACGACCTGCGCCAGCGCATCGCTCAGCTGGGGGTCATGGGGATTGAATACCCCCTGCGTATCCGCCAGCGGGCGGCGAGTGGGCGCGGCTATCGTCGAAACGGTCGGCTCGCGCACCAGCATTCGAAGTAAGTGCCCACCAACCAAACCGGTCGCGCCTGTTATCAGCACCTGGCTCATGATCTCTCCTGAGGTTCCGCCGCGACGGGCGGCGGATAGCTTGAGAAAAAGTATGCAGGAAAAGGGAGGAATTGCACGTCTGCCTGGGGAATTACTCTCTCGCAGCCTCGCGCTGCCAGTACAGCTTCTTGCCAAAGCCGAGGGTATTGTCGGTAAACTTGAGCTCGTCGGGGCGGATTTCCCACACCGCTGCCGGCAGCGCGCGGGCAACCGGGAAGCGCCTCACGTAGCGCTGGCGCATCTCTGCCTCCTCTTCTCCGTGAAGCCGGCGAATCTCGCCTTTAAACTGAACTCCGCGGATCAGCGCCACGGTTTTCGGCTGACCGTTTACCGTCCCGGCAACCTTAGCGCGCTCGCCGGTCATTTGACCGTGGCGAGTTTTCTCGTCGCTAAGAAGATAAAATGCTACGTTTTCAGGATCATAAATATAGAAAGCGTTGGCACACCAGAGCTCACCCTCGCTGGCGACGCACCAGGTGACGACGTGCTGTTTGCCCAGCCAGCGGCCGATCGCGGCAAGCGTATCCATCTTTTTTCTCCAGTATGCTATGGTGCACACACCTTAACATACCGACCTTTGGACCGTGCGCTGGTTTCTCTATTTGATTCGTGCCGCCGATAATCGCCTCTATACCGGGATTACCACCGACGTCTCTCGCCGCTTTTGTCAGCATCAGGATGGCAAAGGAGCGAAAGCTCTACGCGGGAAAGGCGCGCTGCAGTTGGCCTTTAGTCAGGAAGTTGGTGAACACTCACTAGCGCTGAGACTGGAGTATCGCATCAAGCAGCTAACGAAGCGCCAGAAGGAGCGCCTCGTTGCCGGAGATGGTACGTTTGAAGCCCTGCTGGAGAGCCTTAGAAGCGATTGAAGTGGTCGCTGTACTCGACCAGTCCGTGGACCCCTTGCAGCGCGTCATCGGCCAGAGGGCGTACCTGAAATGCCTCAGAGGTGTCAGGCCAGCGGCAGCGCAGATCGAAACGCGCGGCCGGTTCAAAGCCCAGGCGGCCGTACAGCGCCGGCTCGCCGAGGGTAACGACCGCGGCGTAGCTAAATTCATTCAGCGAATCCAGCCCTTCATAGACCAGCTGGCGGCCAATCCCCTGACCGCGGTAGCTTTCATCTACCGCCAGCGGCGCCATGCCAACCCACTGCAGCTCTTCGCCTTCAACGGAGACCGGACTGAAGGCAACGTAGCCAACCACCTGACCTTCATCGTCCGTTGCCACCACGCCTAGCGTGATCAGGCCATCTTCCCGTAAATCGTGCACCAGCTGTGCTTCGGCATCGCCGCCGAAGGTTCGGCGCAGCAACGCGTCGATTCCCGGTGCATCAATTCCAATTTCAACTCGAATCAGCATGCCTCACCTACCGATGTCTGTTCAGGTTTCCGCGGGCTGCTTAGGCCAGCTTCAACAAAATCCGCCAGTTGCAGCAGCATTATGCGCAGCGCTTTCGGCATCTGCTCCAGCTCAATGGCATCCATCAGGTTTTTTACGTACAGCCCCAGCTCGGTATCGCCTTCGATAACCAGCCGACGCTGGAAGAACAGCGTATCCGGATCCTGCTTACGCGCCGCGATCATCAGCAGATCGCTGGCATCAGCGCTAAAGCTGACGTCCGCTTCTGCCGTCGGGCTAACCACCAGCCGACCCTCGCTCACTGAGGTATACCACAGCAGGCCAATATCGCGCACATTAATACTTAACCAGCGGCCTTCGAGAAAATCCAGTTCTCCATCCGCCAGCGCCTGACGAAACTGCCAGCTGAGCACCTGCTCCAGCACCTGGCGCTTGAGGGCAAAAGGCGCCAGCTTAACCGGCACGCTCATCAAAGACGGGCCAAAGTGGACCAGCCGGGAACGCAATTTATCCAACACAAGCTTTACTCCATGAAAGCGACAGTTCCGCTATTGTGCCATATCAAATAAACAACATAGCGGCGTAAATCAACAAAATCACCATGACGGGTACCTATTATTGGCGCCACCAATACGCTTTTAACTGCCTCAAATCAAAAATTGTCACCAGAAGGTTAACTAAAATCCCTGCTCGTTAACCATTCAGCGTCGCCGACAGGCCGCGTTTTTCAGGAAAAATTATGGAGCTGCTCTGCCCAGCCGGTAACCTCCCGGCGCTTAAGGCGGCCATCGAAAACGGTGCCGATGCCGTGTATATCGGGCTGAAAGATGACACCAACGCCCGCCACTTTGCCGGTCTTAATTTCACCGAAAAGAAGCTGCAGGAAGCCGTCAGCTTCGTCCATCAGCATCGCCGCAAGCTGCATATTGCGATCAACACCTTCGCCCACCCGGACGGCTACGCCCGCTGGCAGCGCGCGGTGGATATGGCCGCCCAGCTGGGGGCCGATGCCCTGATCCTCGCCGATATCGCCATGCTGGAATATGCCGCCGAGCGCTATCCGCATATTGAACGTCACGTGTCGGTTCAGGCGTCTGCGACCAACGAAGAGGCGGTGCGCTTCTACCACCGCAATTTCGACGTCGCCCGCGTGGTGCTGCCGCGCGTGCTCTCCATCCATCAGGTCAAACAGCTGGCGCGCGTCACCCCGGTTCCGCTGGAGGTCTTCGCCTTCGGCAGCCTGTGCATTATGGCGGAAGGCCGCTGCTATCTCTCCTCGTACCTGACCGGCGAGTCGCCAAATACCGTCGGCGCCTGTTCGCCCGCGCGCTTCGTTCGCTGGCAGCAGACTCCGCAGGGCCTGGAGTCGCGCCTGAATGAAGTCCTGATTGACCGCTATCAGGACGGCGAGAACGCCGGCTACCCCACCCTGTGCAAAGGCCGCTATCTGGTCGACGGCGAGCGCTATCACGCGCTGGAAGAGCCCACCAGCCTGAATACCCTTGAGCTGCTGCCGGAGCTGATGGCGGCGAATATCGCCTCGGTGAAAATTGAAGGCCGCCAGCGCAGCCCGGCCTACGTCACCCAGGTGGCGAAGGTCTGGCGTCAGGCCATCGATCGCTGTAAAGCCTCCCCGCAGGATTTTGTCCCACAATCCGCATGGATGGAGACTCTCGGCGCAATGTCCGAGGGGACGCAAACCACCCTTGGCGCCTATCACCGTAAATGGCAGTGAGAAACGTGATGAAATATTCATTAGGGCCGGTGCTGTACTACTGGCCAAAAGAGACGCTGGAAGATTTTTACCAGCAGGCGACAGGCTGTAGCGCCGAGACGATTTATCTCGGGGAAGCGGTATGCAGCAAGCGCCGCGCGACCAAAGTCGGCGACTGGATCGATATGGCAAGAATGCTGGCGAGCAGCGGCAAGCAGGTGGTCCTCTCGACCCTCGCCCTGGTTCAGGCCTCCTCTGAGCTGGGGGAGCTGAAACGCTACGTCGACAACGGTGAGTTTTTGATTGAGGCCAGCGATCTGGGGGTCGTCAATATGTGCGCTGAACGCAAGCTGCCGTTCGTCGCCGGCCATGCGCTCAACTGCTATAACGCCGTGACCCTGCGCCTGCTGCTCAGGCAGGGAATGGTGCGCTGGTGCATGCCGGTCGAGCTTTCCCGCGACTGGCTGATGAACCTGTTGACGCAGTGTGAAGAGCTGGGGATCCGCGAGCGGTTCGAGGTTGAAGTGCTGAGCTATGGCCACCTGCCGCTGGCCTACTCCGCGCGCTGCTTTACCGCCCGCTCGGAAGACAAACCGAAGGATGAGTGCGAAACCTGCTGCATCAAGTACCCCAACGGCCGCGACGTGCTGTCGCAGGAAAACCAGCAGGTCTTTGTGCTCAACGGCATTCAGACCATGAGCGGATACGTCTATAACCTCGGCAACGAGCTGGCGTCGATGCGCGGCCTGGTCGATATGGTTCGCCTGTCGCCGATGGATGACAAGGTCTTTGCCACGCTCGATGCCTTCCGGGCAAACGAAAACGGCGCCTCGCCGCTGCCGCTCACCGCCAACAGCGAGTGCAATGGCTACTGGAAACGGCTGGCCGGGCTGGAGCTACAGAGCTGATAAACCGCTCACTTTGTTAATAGCTATCGTCACTTTTTAATGCACTATTGAAGCCGCAGCTTTTCTGGCCGGCGCGCCCCGGATGCGCCAGGCTGGAAGAAGACCTTCAATCTGATGACTATGCTGTAGCAAAGTGAGCCTTTATGACTGACAAATCTATTCCGTTCTCGGTGCTCGATCTGGCACCGATCCCGCAAGGTTCTTCGGCGAAAGAAGCCTTCTCCCATTCGTTAGACCTGGCGCAGCTGGCTGAAAAACGCGGCTATCACCGCTACTGGCTGGCGGAGCACCATAATATGGTCGGTATTGCCAGCGCCGCGACGTCGGTGCTTATCGGCTATCTGGCGGCCAACACCCGCACTCTGCACCTCGGTTCCGGCGGCGTGATGCTGCCCAACCACTCGCCGCTGGTAATTGCCGAGCAGTTTGGCACGCTGAATACCCTCTATCCTGGCCGCATCGACCTCGGTCTTGGCCGCGCCCCGGGTAGCGATCAGCCCACCATGCGCGCGCTGCGCCGCCACATGAGCGGTGACGTCGATAACTTCCCGCGCGATGTTGCGGAGCTGGTTGACTGGTTCGATGCCCGTGACCCGAATCCGCACGTGCGCCCGGTGCCCGGTTACGGGGAGCAGATCCCGGTATGGCTGCTTGGATCCAGCCTCTACAGCGCCCAGCTGGCGGCGCAGCTCGGCCTGCCGTTTGCCTTCGCTTCGCACTTTGCACCAGACATGCTGTTCCAGGCTCTGCACCTGTACCGCACGCATTTCAAACCCTCGGCGCGACTGGAAAAACCGTATGCGATGGTGTGCATCAACATTGTTGCCGCCGACAGTAACCGCGATGCGGAGTTCCTGTTTACCTCAATGCAGCAGGCTTTCGCTAAGCTACGCCGGGGTGAAACCGGCCAGCTGCCGCCTCCGGTGGAGAATATGCATCAGCTGTGGTCTGCCTCCGAGCAATACGGCGTACAGCAGGCGTTGAGCATGTCTCTGGTCGGGGATAAGGCGAAGGTCCGTCACGGTCTGGAGTCGATATTGCGCGAAACCCAGGCCGACGAGCTGATGGTTAACGGCCAGATTTTCGATCATCAGGCGCGCCTGCACTCGTTTGAGCTGGCAATGCAGGTGAAAGAGGAGCTGTTGGGTTAACGTCCGTCCCGCTTCCCGGCCGCGCGTAATGCTGGCCGGGAAGCGAAATCGTTATTGATAAACCGGCAGAACGTTAAAGCTCGATAAGAAGTGGACGATAACGTTGCCGATACCGAATAACAGAATCAGCGCAATCATCGGCTTTCCGCCCCAAACGCGGAATTGTGGGCTACCGAAGCGCTTGCGCGATGCGCGAGCCAGCAGAGCCGGGACGATTGCCGCCCAGATGGTTGCCGCCAGTCCCGCATAGCCGATGGCATACAGGAAGCCGTTCGGCCACAGCAGGCCACCGATAACCGGCGGTACGAAGGTCAGGAGCGCGGTCTTAAAGCGCCCCAGCGCGGAGTCATCGAAACCGAACAGGTCTGCCAGATAATCAAACAGCCCCAGCGTCACGCCGAGGAACGAGCTGGCTACCGCAAAGTTTGAGAACACCACCAGCAGCAGATCCAGGCTGCGGCTGTTCAGCACGCCGCTCAGAGCCTGCACCAGGACATCAATGTTACCGCCCTTCTGCGCGATGCCGATAAACTCCGCGCGCGGGATATTGCCCATCGTCACCAGCAGCCAGATAACGTACAGCCCCAGCGCCAGCAGCGTGCCGTAAACCAGGCAGCGCGTAATGGTGCGCGGATCTTTACCGTAGTACTTCATCAGGCTGGGGACGTTGCCGTGATAGCCGAAGGATGCCAGGCAAAACGGCAGCGTCATCAGCAGGTACGGCATATAGGATGCGTTTTGCTCGGCAACGTTGAACAACGTCGTCGGCTGTACGTGTCCCAGCAGGCTGCCGAAGGTCAGGAAAAACGTAATGACCTTCGCTCCCAGCACAATCGCCGTCATGCGGCTTACCGCCCTGGTGCTCAGCCAGACGACAAAGGCCACCAGCAGGGCAAAGCCCAATCCTGCCGCCCGCGCCGGAACGTTGAGCGACATCTCGGAAAAGGTATGGTGCAATATTGAGCCGCTGGCCGAGATGTAGGCGTAGGTGAGGATATAGAGCACGAAGGCAATCGACACGCCGTTAATCAGGTTCCAGCCTCTGCCGAGCAGATCTTTGGTGATGGTATCGAAGCTGGAGCCAATGCGGTAATTCAGGTTGGCTTCCAGAATCATCAGCCCGGAATGCAGCATGCAGAACCAGGTGAAAACCAGAGCCGCCAGCGACCAGAAGAACCACGCGCCGGACATGACCACCGGCAGCGAGAACATGCCCGCGCCAATAATGGTTCCGCCGATAATCACCACGCCGCCAATTAAGGACGGGCGCGATGCCGTAGTGGTTAGTGTCGCCATTTAGCGTAATCTCCAGTCAATAATACTTTGCTCATCGTTAGCGTGCAGCACTGTACCAGTACACGAGTACAATTGAAATAAAAAAAGCCCCAATCGTTAAGATCGGGGCTGTATCATTTACTTTACGCTAGCGGAAGCTAATTACGCATCGCCACCGAAACGACGACGGCTTGAAGAGTCATCCCGACGCGCGGCGGAATCTTCGCGACGCGGCGCTGAATCATCACGGCGCGGAGCATGACCTTCACGACGCGGTGCCTGGCCTTCACGACGTTCGCCGCTGAAACGACGACCATCACCACGACCGCCTTCGCGACGTTCACCGCCGAAACCACGACCGCCTTCACGACGTTCGCCACCGAAAGCACGACCGCCTTCACGACGTTCACCGCCGCCACGACGCTCAGGGCGCGGCTGGGCATCGCCCATCAGCTGCATGTTCATCGGCTTGTTCAGGATACGGGTACGAGTAAAGTGCTGCAGCACTTCGCCCGGCATGCCTTTCGGCAGCTCGATCGTTGAGTGGGTACCGAACAGCTTGATGTTACCGATGTAACGGCTGCTGATGTCGCCTTCGTTAGCGATAGCGCCAACGATGTGACGAACTTCAACACCATCGTCGCGGCCCACTTCAATGCGATACAGTTCCATATCGCCAACGTCACGACGCTCGCGTTTAGGGCGATCTTCACCGCTACGCTCAGGACGGTCGCCACGCGGGCCACGGTCATTGCGATCGTTACGGTCATTACGACGTTCGAAACGATCGTCGCGATCGCGGAATTCGCGTTTAGCACGCATCGGCGCATCCGGCGGCAGGATCAGAGGACGTTCGCCCTGAGCCATTTTCAGCAGTGCTGCGGCCAGAGTTTCGATATCCAGCTCTTCGCCTTCAGCGGACGGCTTGATGTTCGTCAGCAGCGCACGGTACTGATCCAGATCGCTGCTTTCCAGCTGCTGCTGAACTTTAGCGGCGAATTTTTCCAGACGGCGTTTGCCCAGCAGCTCTGCGTTCGGCAGCTCTACTTCCGGAATGGTCAGCTTCATGGTGCGTTCGATGTTACGCAGCAGACGGCGTTCGCGGTTCTCAACGAACAGCAGCGCACGGCCTGCACGACCTGCACGACCGGTACGGCCGATACGGTGAACGTAAGATTCGGAGTCCATCGGGATGTCGTAGTTAACAACCAGGCTGATACGCTCAACGTCAAGGCCACGGGCCGCAACGTCGGTCGCAATCAGGATGTCCAGACGACCATCTTTCAGACGCTCCAGAGTCTGCTCACGCAGGGACTGGTTCATGTCACCGTTCAGCGCGGCGCTGTTATAGCCGCTACGCTCCAGCGCTTCGGCCACTTCCAGGGTCGCGTTTTTGGTACGAACGAAGATAATCGCCGCATCAAAATCTTCCGCTTCCAGGAAACGCACCAGCGCTTCGTTTTTACGCATGCCGTAAGCAGTCCAGTAGCTCTGGCTGATGTCCGGGCGAGTGGTTACGCTGGACTGGATGCGCACTTCCTGCGGCTCTTTCATAAAGCGGCGGGTAATACGACGGATCGCTTCCGGCATGGTGGCAGAGAACAGAGCGGTCTGATGACCTTCCGGGATCTGAGCCATAATCGTTTCTACGTCTTCGATGAAGCCCATGCGCAGCATTTCGTCAGCTTCATCCAGCACCAGACCGCTCAGCTTAGAGAGATCCAGAGTACCGCGCTTCAGGTGGTCAAGCAGACGACCCGGGGTACCGACAACAATTTGTGGTCCCTGGCGCAGAGCACGCAGCTGCACGTCATAACGCTGGCCGCCGTAAAGGGCTACCACGTTTACGCCGCGCATATGTTTAGAGAAGTCCGTCATCGCTTCAGCAACCTGTACCGCCAGTTCGCGGGTCGGCGCCAGCACCAGGATTTGCGGTGCTTTGAGCTCAGGATCAAGATTGTTCAGCAGCGGTAAAGAGAACGCTGCGGTTTTACCGCTACCCGTCTGGGCCATACCCAGAACATCGCGGCCGCCCAGCAGATGCGGAATGCATTCAGCCTGGATCGGAGATGGTTTTTCGTAACCCAGATCGTTAAGGGCTTCAAGGATAGGAGCCTTCAGGCCCAGATCTGCAAAAGTGGTTTCGAATTCAGCCATGTAGTACGTGTGCCTCAAAATTAATGGCGGCCAGTCTACATAACTCAACGTGAAAATTTACAGTAATTTTCATTGAAAAGTGTGAACCGGCTCAAAGTAGGTGTATTAACGAACAACAACGCCCTCACCCGTGAAGGTGATGGCAATAAAAATTTGGGCTGATGTTTGTTCGTCAGCTATTGCTGGTCCGATTCTGCCAGGTCATCTTGCTCCTGGCCCAAGAGCGATAATTCCAACAATGCGTATCGGTGCTCAACGTAGTTGTGAACGTTGTTTGCGACCGCCAGTTTGAACAGTGCCGTAGCGCTGTCCTTGTCCCCCAGACTTAGGTAGTACTTACCTAAATAGAAGTTGGTTTCACTGAGATGCTCAGCGAGCGAGGTGTTATCCGTTGCGTCTGCCTTCAAACGATCCATCAGCGTTTTTTCGCTGATATCGTTAAGGTAGAACTCGACAATGTTCCATCCCCATTGCTCTTTGTCCGATTTGTCGAAGCGCTGTTTTAGTGCTTCAAGCGCCTGCTTCTCGTCGAGTTTGCGCTCAGCGAGATAAAGCCACAGGCTACGGAAAGGATCATTGGGATCGTCTTGATAAAACGCCAGCAGATCATCTTGCGCTAACTTAGCACGACCCCCGTAATACAGGGCGATGCCGCGATTTAAGTGCGCGTAGTTATAAGTTGGATCAAGCTCAAGTACAGAATCAAACGCTTCATAGGCAGCATCAAAATTGCCTGCCTGCGTTAAATATATGCCTAAGTAGTTGAATACTTCGGGCATATCAGGTCGGATTGCCAGCGCTTGTGAAAAATCGTTTCGCGCTAGTGCCCTCAGACCGAGACTATCATACAACACTCCGCGCTCATATAAAAGCTGTGCGCGTTCATCATCGGTTAAAGCCCGACTGGCAAGAATTTGTTCCATGCGCGCCAGAATCACTTCTTGCTGCAAAGTCGGTTGCAATGGCACCGCGAGGACTGCGTCCTTACGCCAGGCAGAGCTGCTGCATCCTGCCAGCGTGAGAGCTGTCGCCACGAAACACCAGCGCAAAAAAGGCTTCATTTCCCACTCCCGAAGACAACGATTGGATGAACGTCCAGTTCCCCGGCTGCAAACAAGGCGTCCTGCCCGTAATACGCCCTCCGCAAACGCGGAGGGCAAACGGCAACCTTACTCGCCCTGCTCTGCGACCGGAGCTTCCGGTGCGCTGACAGGCTGAGTCTGCTCAGTTGCTTCTTTGATGCTCAGACGGACGCGGCCCTGACGGTCAACTTCCAGAACCTTAACCGGCACTTCCTGACCCATCTGCAGGTAATCGGTGACTTTCTCTACGCGCTTGTCGGCGATCTGAGAAATATGCACCAGACCTTCTTTACCGCCGCCGATGGCAACGAATGCGCCAAAGTCAACGATACGGGTCACTTTACCATTGTAGATACGGCCAACTTCGATCTCAGCGGTAATCTCTTCGATACGACGAATCGCGTGCTGCGCTTTGTCGCCGTCGGTCGCTGCGATTTTCACGGTACCGTCATCTTCGATTTCGATGGTGGTGCCGGTCTCTTCAGTCAGCGCACGGATGACGGAGCCGCCCTTACCGATAACGTCTTTGATCTTGTCCGGGCTGATCTTGATGGTGTGGATACGCGGTGCGAATTCTGAGATGTCGCCGCGCGGCGCGTTAATCGCCTGCTCCATGACGCCCAGGATGTGCAGACGCGCACCTTTAGCCTGATTCAGAGCAACCTGCATGATCTCTTTGGTGATACCTTCAATTTTGATATCCATCTGCAGAGCAGAGATACCGTCGCGGGAACCCGCAACTTTGAAGTCCATATCGCCGAGGTGATCTTCGTCGCCCAGAATATCGGACAGAACGACGTAGTTGTCGCCTTCTTTCACCAGACCCATCGCGATACCCGCAACGGAGGCTTTAATCGGCACGCCGGCGTCCATCAGTGCCAGAGAGGCGCCGCAAACGGAAGCCATGGAAGAAGAGCCGTTAGACTCGGTGATTTCAGAAACCACGCGAACGGTGTACGGGAACTCTTCGGTGGTCGGCATCACGGCCAGCACGCCGCGCTTAGCCAGACGACCGTGACCAATTTCACGACGCTTCGGTGAACCCACCATTCCGGTCTCGCCTACGGAGTACGGAGGGAAGTTGTAGTGGAACAGGAAGGAGTCGGTACGATCGCCCATCAGCTCATCAATGTTCTGTGCGTCACGCGCGGTGCCCAGGGTCGCGGTAACCAGCGCCTGAGTTTCGCCACGGGTGAACAGTGCGGAACCGTGGGTACGCGGCAGTACGCCGGTACGAACGTCCAGACCACGAATCATATCTTTTTCACGGCCATCGATGCGCGGCTCGCCTGCCAGTACGCGGCTACGAACGGCATTTTTCTCGATAGCGTGCAGAATTTCACCCAGCTCGTTAGCGTCCAGGGTTTCATCTTCAGCGGTCAGCGTGGCGATAGTTTCAGCTTTGATCACGCCAATCTGAGCATAGCGCTCTTGTTTGTCAGTGATGCGGTAAGCATCGCTCAGGCGAGCTTCAGCCAGGGCTGCAACGCGGGCATTCAGCGCGGCGTCTACGACTTCCGGCTGCCATTCCCAGCGCGGTTTACCCGCTTCTTTTACCAGATCGTTGATGGTCTGAATAACAATCTGCTGCTGCTCGTGGCCGAACACCACCGCGCCCAGCATCTGGTCTTCGCTCAGCAGTTCTGCTTCAGATTCAACCATCAGGACCGCAGCTTCGGTACCGGCAACAACCAGGTCCAGCTTACTCTCTTTCAGCTCATCCTGAGTCGGGTTCAGTACGTACTGGTCGTTGATGTAGCCAACGCGCGCGGAGCCGATAGGACCGTTAAACGGAATACCGGACAGGGACAGCGCAGCGGAAGCACCGATCATGGCAACGATGTCCGGGTTAACCTGCGGGTTAACGGAAACAACGGTAGCAATAACCTGAACTTCGTTAACAAAACCTTCCGGGAACAGCGGACGAACCGGGCGGTCAATCAGACGCGCAATCAGGGTTTCGCCTTCGCTTGGGCGGCCTTCACGACGGAAGAAACCACCCGGGATTTTACCTGCTGCATAGGTACGTTCTTGATAGTTTACGGTCAGCGGGAAGAAGTCCTGGCCTGGCTTCGCTTTCTTCTGGCCAACAACGGTAACGAATACCGCGGTGTCATCCATGCTTACCATGACAGCAGCAGTGGCCTGGCGGGCCATCATGCCGGTTTCCAGGGTAACGGTGTGTTGGCCGTACTGGAATTTACGAACGATCGGATTTAGCAAAATTCTATCCTTTTATCAAAAAGTGACGCTATATCGAGGATATAGCGTCAGATGACCCGATCTTCTGCATCCTCGCGACTAATGACAACCTTTACCCGCCCCTGCGGATGAAGCCTCTCATTAGCCGCGCGAACCTCTGCACGAAGATCATTAATAGCAACAATACATGAGTTTTTAGCTAATTGCTGCCGCCTGGTCGAAAAAAGGGGCCCTGAGGCCCCTTTTTCTGAAACTCGCAGAATTAGCGACGCAGACCCAGACGCTCGATCAGCGAAGAGTAACGTGCAACATCTTTACGTTTCAGGTAGTCGAGCAGTTTACGACGCTGGGAAACCATGCGCAGCAGACCACGACGGCTGTGGTGATCTTTTTTATGCTCGGAGAAGTGACCCTGCAGATGGTTAATCTGGGCAGTCAGCAGTGCAACCTGAACTTCGGTAGAACCGCTGTCGTTTTCGCCACGACCAAACTCAGAAACGATTTTTGCTTTAGCTTCAACGCTTAGAGACATTTTGAACTCCAAAAATTAAAAGAAAGAAAGGGTGCCGATCTCTAATTCAGCAACCCCTGATGCGACGCCCGAAAATGTTAAAACATTTTTGCGGACGTCAGGCGGCGATATTCTACTCGCAGCCAGCTTTTATCGCAAGAACAGCCCTCAGGCAGGGTATTCAACGACCAGACGACGCGGCGCCACGCGGCCTTCGTCATCAATCTCGCCCATGCCGAGAAACTTCTCGTCTTCACCTTCCGTTACGCGAACCAGACCCTGCTTCGGCGCGCCAGAAGTGCGGACCGGATTACCGTTTTTAAAGTATACCGCCGACGTTTCGGGAATATTAACCAACGGATAATCCGACGCCGGACTGTCCATCGGCATCAGCAGCGGATCGAGCAGCTGCGCGGCAGGGATATCCTGCTCTTGCGCCTGTTCAACCAGCGCCTGCAGCTGTTCCAGCGTCACCATACGTTCAACAGGATACTTGCTGACCGCCAGGCGGCGCAGGAAAATAACGTGCGCGCCGCAGCCTAGCTTTTCGCCTAAATCGTCGATAATCGTACGAATATAGGTCCCTTTTGAACAGTGGATTTCCAGCTCGAGCTCATCGCCTTCATGGCGAATAAACAGCAGCTCGTAGACGGTAATCGGCCGGGCTTCGCGCGGGACGTCAATCCCCTGACGGGCATATTCGTACAGCTTTTTACCCTGGTACTTCAGCGCCGAATACATGGACGGCACCTGCTGAGTCTCGCCGCGAAAGTCTTCCAGCGCAGAGGCCAGCTGAGCGTCGCTAAAGGCCAGCGGGCGCTCTTCCACAACCTGGCCATCGGCATCAGAGGTGTCAGTGCGTTGACCCAGTTTGGCAATGACGCGGTAACGCTTGTCAGAATCGAGCAGGTACTGGGAAAACTTGGTCGCTTCTCCGAGGCAAATCGGCAGCATGCCGGTTGCCAGCGGATCCAGCGCGCCGGTGTGCCCTGCCCGGTTAGCGTTATAAATACGTTTTACTTTTTGCAGTACGTCATTGCTGGAAGCCCCCTGGGGTTTATCCAGCAACAGCACGCCGTGCACATCGCGGCCGCGACGACGAGGACGACTCATTAGTCCTCCTTGACGTCGTCCGGATTCACACGACGCTCATCGTCATGCTTCACCACGCTGGTCACCAGGTTAGACATGCGCATCCCTTCGACCAGCGAGTTGTCGTAGAAGAAGGTCAGTTCCGGCACGATACGCAGACGCATCGCTTTACCCAGCAGAGAGCGGATAAACCCGGATGCTTCCTGTAACGCTTTAATACCCGCCTTAACAGCGGCTTCATCTTTGTCGTTCAGGAACGTCACGAACACTTTGGCATAGGCCAGATCGCGGGACATTTCTACGCCTGAGACGGTCGTCATCATGCCCAGGCGCGGATCTTTAATTTCGCGCTGCAGGATGATAGCAATCTCTTTTTGCATCTCCTGAGCTACGCGCTGCGGGCGACCAAATTCTTTCGCCATAATAAATTCTCCAGAATAAAGACAAAAAAGGGGCCATAAGCCCCTTTTTAGAATTATTGCCGGGTGGCGCTTCGCTAACCCGGCTTACCTTCAGCGATCTTCTGACAATGTTGGGCTGCAGCAACAGGCGCTGCGGCCCAGCAGTCGGCGAAGATTACGCGATGGTACGTTGGATCTCGATGATTTCGAACACTTCGATCATGTCGCCAACGCGAACGTCGTTGTAGTTCTTAACGCCGATACCACATTCCATGCCGTTACGGACTTCGTTAACGTCATCTTTGAAGCGGCGCAGGGATTCCAGCTCGCCTTCGTAGATAACCACGTTGTCACGCAGTACGCGGATTGGGTTGTGACGCTTAATCGTACCTTCGGTAACCATACAGCCCGCGATGGCGCCAAATTTCGGCGATTTGAACACATCACGCACTTCAGCCAGACCAATGATCTGCTGTTTCAGTTCCGGAGACAGCATGCCGCTCATTGCTGCTTTAACTTCGTCGATCAGGTTATAGATGACGGAGTAGTAGCGCAGATCCAGGCTTTCAGATTCAATCACTTTACGAGCAGAGGCATCAGCACGCACGTTGAAGCCAACCAGGATGGCGTCGGATGCCGCAGCCAGGGTCGCGTCGGTTTCGGTGATACCACCTACGCCAGAACCAATGATCTTCACTTTGACTTCGTCGGTAGACAGCTTCAGTAAAGAGTCGGAGATAGCTTCTACAGAGCCCTGAACGTCCGCTTTCAGTACCACGTTCACTTCGTGAACTTCGCCATCGGTCATGTTAGCGAACATGTTCTCAAGCTTGGACTTCTGCTGACGCGCCAGTTTGACTTCGCGGAATTTGCCCTGACGATAGAGCGCAACTTCACGCGCTTTTTTCTCGTCACGAACAACGGTCACTTCGTCACCCGCTGCCGGAACGCCGGACAGGCCGAGGATCTCAACCGGAATGGACGGACCGGCTTCCAGCACTTCCTGACCCAGTTCGTTACGCATTGCACGAACGCGGCCGTATTCGAAACCACACAGAACGATATCGCCCTTGTTCAGAGTACCTTCACGTACCAGAACGGTAGCAACCGGACCGCGACCTTTATCCAGGAAGGATTCGATAACCGCACCGCTTGCCATACCGTTACGAACGGCCTTCAGCTCCAGAACTTCAGCCTGCAGCAGGATAGCGTTCAGCAGGTCGTCGATACCGGTACCGGCTTTCGCAGAAACAGGGATGAACTGAGACTCGCCGCCCCACTCTTCCGGCATCACGCCGTACTGAGACAGTTCGGTTTTAACGCGATCCATATCCGCTTCTGGCTTATCGATTTTGTTGACCGCAACGACGACCGGCACCTGCGCTGCTTTCGCATGCTGGATAGCTTCGATAGTCTGCGGCATCACGCCATCGTCCGCGGCAACAACCAGAACAACGATATCCGTTGCCTGAGCACCACGAGCACGCATTGAGGTGAACGCGGCGTGGCCCGGGGTGTCCAGGAAGGTGATCATGCCGTTTTCAGTTTCAACGTGGTACGCACCGATGTGCTGGGTAATACCACCCGCTTCGCCGGACGCTACTTTGGTTGAACGGATATAGTCGAGCAGCGAGGTTTTACCGTGGTCAACGTGACCCATGATGGTCACAACCGGTGCACGGGCTTCTGCCGCAGCGCCGGTATCACGGTCGCTCATTACCGCTTCTTCCAGCTCGTTCTCACGACGCAGGATAACCTTGTGGCCCATCTCTTCGGCAACCAGCTGCGCGGTTTCCTGGTCGATGACCTGGTTGATGGTCGCCATTGCGCCCAGCTTCATCATCGCTTTGATGACCTGAGAGCCTTTGACCGCCATCTTGTTAGCCAGATCGCCAACGGTGATGGTTTCGCCAATGATAACGTCACGGTTCACGGCCTGAGCCGGCTTCTGGAAGCCCTGCTGCAGAGAAGAACCTTTACGCTTGCCGCCTTTACCACCGCGTACTGCCGCACGGGCTTCTTCGCGATCGGCTTTGGATTCAGCGTGCTTGTTGCCTTTCTTCTGAGGGCGTGCTGCTTTGGCGTTACGGCCACGGCCACGACCGCCTTCAACTTCACGGTCGTTGTCGTCTTCTGCCTGACGGGCATGCTGAGACGTGGTCACGTGATAGTCAGAGGTTTCTTCAACAGGCGTTTCTGGGGTTTCGGTCCAGTTCTTTTCGTTTTCTGCGGCCATACGGCGTGCATCGTCCGCCACGCGGCGCGCTTCTTCTTCAAGCTTGCGACGTGCTTCTTCTTCCGATTTACGCTTCAGCTCTGCAGCTTCGTTTTCACGGCGGCTCTTTTCAGCCTGGGCGTTTTTTGTCATTTCGTCGGTTTGTTGATTGCTCACTTTGTCTTT
Source organism: Klebsiella sp. Ech2A (assembly GCF_030078455.1). NCBI lineage: Bacteria > Pseudomonadati > Pseudomonadota > Gammaproteobacteria > Enterobacterales > Enterobacteriaceae > Klebsiella > Klebsiella sp. Ech2A. Next base: position 20,670 of record NZ_JAQGFU010000002.1, read on the forward strand.
TTCCGCAGCTTCACGTTTCGCTTTATCAGCGACTTCACGTTTAGCTTGTTCTGCGGCCTCACGTTCAGCTTTTAATTGCGCCTCTCGCTTAGCCGTTTCTTCAGCTTCACGATGGGCCTGCTCTTCCGCTTCACGCTGCGCCTGCTCTTCCGCGGCAAGGCGTTCTGCCTCTTGCGGATCGCGTTTCACAAAGGTGCGTTTCTTGCGGACTTCGATTTGTACCGATTTGCTCTTTCCACCGGTACCTGGAATATTTAACGTGCTGCGCGTTTTGCGCTGCAGCGTCAGCTTGTCGGGCGCCGAGCCGTGTTCACGGTTCAGGTGCGTCAACAAGGTTTGCTTCTCTTGCGCGGTCACAGAGTCATCGACCGATTTGCGGATCCCTGCATCAGCAAATTGCTGTATCAGGCGATCCACAGAGGTCTGAATCTCTGAGGCCAGCGCTTTAATGGTCACATCTGTCATGCTGTTCCTTCCTGCTACAGTTTATTACGCTTCGTCGCCGAACCAACAAATATTACGGGCGGCCATGATGAGCTCTCCGGCTTTTTCGTCGGTCAAGCCTTCGATATCAGCCAGATCATCAATGCCCTGCTCGGCGAGATCTTCCAGCGTACAAACGCCACGGGCAGCCAGTTTGAAAGCCATCAGACGTTCCAGACCTTCCAGATTCAGTAAATCATCGGCAGGTTTGGTGTCTCCCAGGCTTTCTTCCTGAGCCAGCGCCAACGTGGTCAGCGCATTTTTCGCACGCTCACGAAGTGCTTCAACGGTGGCTTCATCCAGACCGTCGATTTCCAGCAGTTCTTTCACCGGCACATAGGCCAGTTCTTCCAGAGTGGCGAAACCTTCTTCAACCAGCATCGTGGCGAAATCTTCATCAATATCAAGATACTTAGTGAAAGTATCGATCGCCGCATGGGCTTCAGCCTGGTGCTTAGCCTGCAGGTCATCAACGGTCATTACGTTGAGTTCCCAGCCGCTCAGTTGCGATGCCAGACGCACGTTCTGACCGTTACGGCCGATCGCCTGCGCCAGATTGCCCGCTTCAACGGCGATATCCATGGTGTGCTTGTCTTCATCCACCACGATAGACGCAACGTCAGCCGGAGCCATCGCGTTAATCACGAACTGCGCCGGGTTATCATCCCATAGGACGATATCGATACGCTCGCCGCCCAGTTCGGTAGAAACCGCCTGAACGCGCGCACCGCGCATGCCGACACAGGCGCCAACCGGATCGATACGCTTATCGTTGGTTTTCACCGCGATTTTCGCACGAGAGCCCGGATCGCGAGCGGCAGCTTTAATCTCGAGAACTTCTTCACCGATTTCCGGCACCTCAATGCGGAACAGTTCGATCAGCATTTCCGGCTTAGAACGGGTAACGAACAGCTGAGCGCCGCGCGCTTCCGGACGTACCGCGTACAGAACGCCGCGAATACGGTCGCCTGGACGGAAGTTTTCACGCGGCAGCATATCTTCACGCAGGATCACGGCTTCAGCATTGCTGCCCAGATCCAGAGTGATGTTATCGCGGTTCACTTTTTTCACCACGCCGGTGATGATTTCACCTTCGTGCTCGCGGAACTGATCGACAACCATTGCGCGTTCGGCTTCACGTACTTTCTGTACGATAACCTGTTTTGCCGTTTGCGTGGTGATACGGTCGAAGGTGACGGATTCAATCTGGTCTTCGACAAAGTCACCAGGATTCATGCTTTCGTCTTCGTAACGCGCCGCTTCAAGCGTAATTTCGCGAGTCGGCTGGGTAACTTCTTCTACGACCAACCAGCGACGGAAGGTGTCAAAATCACCGCTACGACGATCGATGCTCACACGCACGTCGATCTCTTGCTCGTATTTTTTCTTTGTCGCCGTTGCCAGAGCACTTTCCAGCGCTTCGAAAATCTTTTCGCGCGGCAGCGATTTTTCGTTGGAAACGGCTTCAACAACAGCCAAAATTTCTTTGTTCATCGGGGCCTTTCACCTCAATCCAGACTGTTAAAAGTGGGGAACCAGGTTCGCCTTCTGGATGTTACTCAGCGCGAACACTTCATCTTTACCTTCGACGGTTACCGTGATCATTTCACCGTCTACCGCTTTGATAACGCCCTGCCATTTGCGGCGATTTTGCACCGCCATACGCAGTACCAGCGCAACTTCTTCACCGGAAAAACGCGCATAGTGTTCGGCGGTAAACATCGGGCGATCGAGACCAGGTGAAGACACTTCCAGGTTATAAGCAACGGTGATCGGATCTTCGACGTCCATGACAGCACTGACCTGGTGGCTTACATCAGCACAATCATCAACATTGATGCCATTGTCACTATCAATATAGATGCGCAGTGTGGAAGTGCGACCACGAACGAATTCGATGCCGACCAGCTCAAAGCCAAGCGCTTCAACCGGCGCAGTGAGCATCTCTGTTAATTTTTGCTCTAATGTGGACAAACCCACCCCCAAGACATAAAAAAAGGGCGTATAGCCCAGTTATTCTGAAGTCAGATAACAAAAAACCCCGATAAATCGGGGTTTTAGATAACTGAACCCTGCGATCGCAACTGCGATCTGGAACACTTCCAGGAGAATTCTTTCAAATTCGGCTACGAAAGGACCAGGTCCTCACAGTATATTTGAAAAAGTACTCAAAGGGAAAGTGGTTGCGGGGGCCGGATTTGAACCGACGACCTTCGGGTTATGAGCCCGACGAGCTACCAGGCTGCTCCACCCCGCGCCTGAAACGTGGCATATTTTACTCTTATTGAGTAAAAGACGCAAATACTGCTGGGATTTGGTACCGAGGACGGGACATAAAATCGTGGTAAAGTGTATTGATAAACCCTATATTTTGTCAACATGTTTTTCACATTGTCCGGTTACCGTTTATGCTGGCATTTCGCCCTTTTTTAGCAAAAAAACAATGAATCACTTCCTGTCATCAATAAAAGATGATTAAATGAAAACTCACTATTAGTGCATAAACATGCAATAGGGACATATCCCATTTGACGTGATTTTTACGCCACCTTGGCATGGACAGCGCGAGAAGACCGGCGTGTATGGTTATACATAAAGGTTTTTAAGCATGACCCTGAACCTCAATGGCAAACGGAATAGTCAAATGGGACAGGTTCTGGACCTGGTAAACCGAACTCACAACAGTCTATCTAGCAGGGTTTTATTTTATGACGACGATTCTTAAGCATCTCCCGATTGGTCAACGTATTGGTATCGCTTTCTCTGGTGGACTGGATACCAGCGCCGCCCTGCTGTGGATGCGTAAAAAAGGCGCGGTACCTTACGCCTATACCGCTAACCTGGGCCAGCCGGACGAAGAGGATTACGATGCTATTCCTCGCCGCGCCAAAGAGTACGGTGCCGAGGGCGCTCGTCTGATCGACTGCCGTAAACAGCTGGTTGCTGAAGGCATTGCCGCTATCCAGTGCGGCGCATTCCATAACACCACCGGCGGCCTGACCTATTTTAACACCACCCCGCTCGGTCGTGCCGTTACCGGCACCATGCTGGTTGCCGCGATGAAAGAAGATGGCGTTAACATCTGGGGTGACGGCAGTACTTATAAAGGCAACGATATTGAGCGCTTCTATCGTTACGGCCTGCTGACCAACGCTGAGCTGAAAATTTACAAACCGTGGCTGGATAGCGACTTTATCGATGAGCTTGGCGGACGTCAGGAAATGTCCGAGTTCATGATTGCCTGCGGTTTTGACTACAAAATGTCCGTTGAGAAAGCCTACTCCACGGACTCCAACATGCTGGGCGCAACCCACGAAGCGAAGGACCTGGAATTCCTGAACTCCAGCGTCAAAATCGTCACCCCGATCATGGGGGTTAAGTTCTGGGATGAGAGCGTGAAGATCCCGGCAGAAGAAGTGACCATTCGCTTTGAGCAGGGCCATCCGGTCGCGCTCAACGGCCAAACCTTCAGCGATGACGTGGAGCTGATGCTGGAAGCAAACCGCATCGGCGGTCGCCACGGGCTTGGCATGAGCGACCAGATTGAAAACCGTATTATCGAAGCAAAAAGCCGCGGCATCTATGAAGCACCGGGCATGGCGCTGCTGCACATTGCCTATGAGCGTCTGCTGACCGGCATCCATAACGAAGATACCATTGAGCAGTACCACGCCCACGGGCGCCAGCTGGGTCGCCTGCTGTATCAGGGACGCTGGTTTGACTCTCAGGCGCTGATGCTGCGTGATGCGCTGCAGCGTTGGGTGGCGAGCGCGATTACCGGTGAGGTGACGCTGGAACTGCGTCGCGGCAATGATTACTCCATTCTGAACACCGTCTCCGACAATCTGACCTATAAAGCAGAGCGTCTGACAATGGAGAAAGGAGATTCAATGTTCTCCGCAGAAGACCGTATTGGTCAGCTGACGATGCGTAATCTGGATATCACCGATACCCGCGATAAGCTGTTCGGTTACGCACAATCCGGCCTGCTCACCGCGTCTTCAACCACCGGTCTGCCGCAGGTTGAGAATTTGGAAAATAGAGACAAATAATCTATTTTCATCTACTCTTTCAGCCGACGAATAATCCGTCGGCTTTTTTCTTTCGTCAGAATTGCGCCCCCTAAAACCTGCGGCTCATAATTTTACCGGTCGCGGCATCTAATAATTAGTACCTTATTGATCTCTTCTAGCCCGGCAATATTATTTTCTTTACGGTAGACTTCATTCATCGCCGACATCTGTTCGAGCCTGGTGAGCGCGCTGTAGACGTGACAGGCATCGCTGTCCTTATCGAAGATATCCTTTCTCTCCACATCCTACAGATAGTTGTCTTTTAATGACCGGCTAAGGCTGCCAATCAGCGCCGGGTTATCCTGAAAGCAGCGGGTAATTGACTGAGAGTTTTGTCCCGCGGGCTGAACGTCGCTATGCATTACCGGTACCGCCAGCGCATTAATAGCCTCTACCGGATCCGCCGCTGGCGTAGTACTACATCCGGACAAGCACAGCACGCCGGCAAGGATAAACAGCCTGAAATGCTTCATTGCGTTACTCACCTCTGATAAATAGATGAGCGCGACTTTAGCGACCTGGATGGGATCAAGGCCAGCGGAGAGTTATTTATAAATAAACAGCCGCCGAGTTAAGGCAAAAAAAAAGACGCTTTTCAGCGTCTTTTTTTGGAATATTGGTACCGAGGATGGGACTCGAACCCACAAGCCCGTTAGGGCACTACCACCTCAAGGTAGCGTGTCTACCAATTCCACCACCTCGGTACAGATACTACTTATCAGTGCGGGATATCGCTGCTCGGCTGCGCCGGCGCTGCTGGCTGAGTCTGCTCGGATTTCGGCGCGCTCAGATTATCCCACTCACTTCCTTTACTGGTCTTGTTGCTGTTGATATTGCCCAGCACCAAACTAATGATGAAGAACAACGCAGCCAGGATACCGGTCATGCGGGTCATGAAGTTACCAGAACCGCTAGAACCGAACAACGTGCCGGAAGCGCCTGCTCCGAACGAGGCTCCCATATCAGCGCCTTTACCTTGCTGCAGCATGATCAGACCAACAAGGCCAATCGCCACAATAAGGAAAACAACTAAAAGAGCTTCTTGCATAATCAACCTGTTCCTTGCGGATTCGCCGCATACCAATTGCTTCGACCAATAAAGCGGGACGCATTAACGTTTCCCACTGAAGCGGGTGTGAATACTAACCAAAGCGAATGACCTTCGCAAGGGCAATTTCGACGCATTGTATCAACTGCATAAAAAAACAGCAAAAAACCGTTTATTGGCAATTAAAAAAGCGGCAAGCGCCGCCTTTTTAATCACTTAGCGCCACAAGCTATGCGTTTTTAACCGCATCAGCGATGCGGTGAGCGAATTCGTGCACCTGCTCTTCGTGCTCGCCTTCAACCATCACGCGAATCAGCGGCTCGGTGCCGGATTTACGTAACAGCACCCGGCCACGTTTACCCAATGCGGCCTCAACCTCGGCGGCGACCGCTTTTACGCTCTCATGCTCGAGCGGGTTGCTGTTGTTATCGGTAAAGCGCACGTTGACCAGAATCTGCGGGAACATCTTCATGCCGCTGCACAGATCGTGCAGGCTCATATGGTTACGTACCATCGCGGCAACGACCTGCAGGCTTGCAACAATGCCGTCTCCGGTGGTCGTCTTATCCAGCAGGATAACGTGACCGGAGTTTTCGGCGCCAATACGCCAGCCTTTCTCCTGCATCTTCTCCAGCACATAGCGGTCGCCCACTTTTGCGCGAGCAAACGGGATACCCAGCTGTTTAAGCGCCAGCTCGAGTCCCATATTGCTCATTAGCGTGCCCACGGCACCGCCGCGCAGCTGGCCCTGACGCAGGCCTTCGCGGGCAATAATGTAGAGGATCTGGTCACCATCAACCTTATTGCCTTCATGGTCGACCATAATGACGCGGTCACCATCGCCGTCGTAGGCAATGCCCAGATCGGCCTTTTCCGCCAGCACGCGAGCCTGTAAGGCACGCACGTCTGTGGCCCCGACCTCTTCGTTGATATTAAGGCCGTTGGGCTCACAGCCCATTGCAATAACCTGTGCGCCGAGCTCGCGGAAGACGCTAGGCGCGATGTGGTAGGTCGCGCCGTGAGCGCAGTCAACAACCACTTTCAGCTCGTTCAGGCTCAGCTCATTCGGGAAAGTGCCTTTGCAGAACTCGATATAGCGCCCGGCCGCATCAACAATCCGGCTGGCTTTACCTAATTCCGCAGAGTCGACGCAGGTCAGCTCTTTCTCCATCTCGGCTTCAATCGCCTCTTCGACGTTATCCGGCAGCTTGGTACCCTCAATAGAGAAGAACTTGATCCCGTTGTCGTAGAAAGGGTTATGCGACGCTGAAATGACGATACCGGCCTCAGCGCGGAAAGCGCGGGTCAGATAAGCCACCGCCGGCGTAGGCATTGGGCCAGTGAATGAGGCGGAGAGACCGGCTGCCGCCAGGCCCGCTTCGAGGGCCGACTCCAGCATATAGCCGGAAATGCGGGTATCTTTACCGATGATGATTTTACGCGAACCGTGACGCGCGAGAACTTTTCCTGCAGCCCAGCCCAGCTTAAGCACAAATTCCGGCGTAATTGGCGCCTCGCCAACGCGGCCACGGATACCATCGGTGCCAAAATATTTACGGTTACTCATAACGTTTATTTTCCTTTGTAGCCAGAGTGGCTTCCACCACGCGCAGCGCTTCTACCGTTTCTTTGACGTCATGGACGCGAACTATCTGCGCGCCCTGCATCGCCGCAATTACTGCGCAAGCCAGGCTACCGCTGAGGCGCTCTGCCGGCCCAACGTTCAGCAACTGACCGACCATCGACTTACGCGACATACCTACCAACAGCGGGAGACCAAAATGGTGGAACTCGCCGAGTCGAGCAAGCAGCTCATAATTATGGGAAAGATTTTTACCGAAACCGAATCCTGGGTCGAGCAACAATTTATCTTTTGCGATCCCAGCCCGTTCGCAGCGCACAATATGCTCGGTGAAAAAGCGGGTCACATCGGCGAAGACGTCTTCGTACTTCGGCGCAGCCTGCATGGTTTTCGGCTGCCCTTGCATATGCATCAGGCACACCGGCAGACCGGTTTCTGCCGCCGCTTCCAGCGCGCCGGGCTCCGTGAGCGAACGGATATCGTTGATGATATGCGCCCCTACCCGAGCGGCTTCACGGATCACTTCAGGCTTTGACGTATCGACCGAGATCCACACTTCAAAACGCTGAGCAATGGCTTCCACAACCGGGATCACGCGCGCCAGCTCTTCCTCAACGCTAACATCCAGCGCCCCAGGACGCGTCGATTCGCCGCCGATATCGATGATAGTCGCCCCGGCATTAATCATCAGATTGGCATGCTTCACCGCCTCAACCAGCGAATTGTGTGCCCCGCCGTCGGAGAAGGAGTCCGGCGTAACGTTAAGGATACCCATCACGTGCGGGTGGGTGAGATCGAGGGTTGAGCCCTGGGCTACAAGTTTCATCGCGAGATCCCTGAATCAGGAGAGATAAATAAAAAGAAAAACCCCAGAGCGGACGCCCCAGGGTTTAGATATGCACAACCACATCAACAGCGGCTAACTTATTTGTCGCCTAGCTGCTCTGACATCGTGTTACCCGGGTTTGGCGTACGCGGTTCATCGACCGGACGCGGCGCACTCGGGGTGCCGTTGTTGCCAGAATTGTTGGTGCCTGGATCTTCCCAGCCAGCCGGTGGGCGAACGTCACGACGTGCCATCAGGTCGTCAATCTGCGGTGCATCGATGGTCTCATACTTCATGAGCGCATCTTTCATCGAGTGCAGAATATCCAGATTGTCATTCAGGATCTGACGGGCGCGGTTGTAGTTACGCTCAATCAGTGATTTCACTTCCTGGTCAATGATACGTGCGGTCTCATCGGACATATGCTTGGCTTTCGCTACGCTGCGTCCGAGGAATACTTCACCCTCTTCTTCCGCATACAGCAGCGGACCGAGTTTGTCGGAGAAGCCCCACTGAGTCACCATGTTACGTGCCAGGTTGGTCGCGACCTTAATGTCGTTCGACGCGCCGGTAGAAACATGCTCTGCGCCGTAGATAATCTCTTCCGCCAGACGACCGCCGTACAGGGTCGAAATTTGGCTTTCCAGCTTCTGACGGCTGGCGCTGATTGCATCGCCTTCCGGCAGGAAGAACGTGACGCCCAGAGCGCGGCCGCGCGGAATAATCGTCACCTTATGCACCGGATCGTGTTCCGGCACCAGGCGGCCAATAATCGCATGTCCTGCTTCGTGGTAAGCGGTCGACTCTTTCTGCGCTTCCGTCATCACCATGGAGCGACGTTCCGCACCCATCATGATTTTGTCTTTAGCCTTTTCGAACTCAACCATCGATACCACGCGTTTGTTGCCACGGGCAGCAAACAGAGCGGCTTCGTTCACCAGGTTCGCCAGGTCAGCACCGGAGAAGCCCGGGGTACCGCGCGCGATGATTGCCGCGTCGATATCAGGCGACAGCGGAACGCGACGCATGTGAACTTTCAGGATCTGCTCACGACCGCGAACATCCGGCAGACCAACGACAACCTGACGGTCGAAGCGGCCCGGACGCAGCAGCGCGGGGTCCAGAACGTCCGGACGGTTTGTTGCGGCGATAACGATAATACCTTCGTTACCTTCGAAACCATCCATCTCAACCAGCATCTGGTTCAGCGTCTGCTCACGCTCATCGTGACCACCGCCCAGACCAGCGCCACGCTGGCGACCGACGGCGTCGATTTCATCGATGAAGATAATGCACGGAGCCGCTTTCTTAGCCTGTTCGAACATGTCACGCACGCGAGATGCGCCGACACCCACGAACATTTCTACGAAGTCAGAACCGGAAATTGTGAAGAACGGCACTTTCGCTTCACCGGCGATCGCTTTCGCCAGCAGCGTTTTACCGGTACCCGGAGGGCCGACCATCAGAACGCCTTTCGGGATTTTACCGCCCAGCTTTTGGAAACGGCTCGGCTCACGCAGATATTCCACCAGTTCGGCCACTTCATCTTTCGCTTCATCGCAACCCGCGACATCAGCAAAAGTGGTTTTGATCTGGTCTTCCGTCAGCATACGGGCTTTGCTTTTGCCGAAGGACATCGCGCCCTTTCCGCCGCCGCCCTGCATTTGCCGCATAAAGAAGATCCAGACGCCGATCAGCAACAGCATCGGGAACCAGGAAATGAAGATGGAGGCCAGCAGGCTCGGTTCTTCCGGCGGTTCGCCAACCACTTTGACGTTTTTCGTCAACAGGTTATCGAGCAGCTTCGGATCGTTAACCGGAATGTAAGTCGTGTAACGGTTACTATCTTTCTTGGTAACGTTGATCTCACGTCCGTTGATACGCGCTTCGCGAACCTGGTCCTGGTTGACCTCTTGCAGGAAGGTTGAATAATCCACCTTACGGCCATTAGACTCGCTGGGCCCAAAGCTCTGGAATACTGACATCAGCACGACGGCAATGACCAGCCAGAGTATTAGGTTTTTCGCCATGTCACTCAAGGGATTAACCTCTTATTACAACTGTGTTAAAAACAGCGTCAGGATACTCTATATCCAGTTTCTTTCAAACTTTCGTTTGAAATCTACCGGTTATGGTTTTCGCCCGGTCGCTACAATGTACACTTCACGCGAACGAGCACGGGAAGAGTCCGGCTTACGAACTTTGACCTTCGTAAACAGGGAGCGAATTTCTCTTAGATACTCATCGAAGCCTTCGCCCTGGAACACCTTAACTACAAAACTACCACCTGGCGCTAATACATCACGAGCCATTCCAAGCGCCAGTTCCACCAAATACATGGCCCGGGGGATGTCCACCGCCGGTGTTCCGCACATGTTTGGCGCCATATCGGACATGACAACTTGTACTTTACTGTCACCTACGCGCTCAAGTAACGCTTTCAGGACTAATTCATCACGAAAGTCGCCCTGAAGGAAGTCCACACCAACGATTGGATCCATCGGTAAAAGATCGCAAGCGATGATGCGGCCGCTGTTTCCGATCTGCGTGACCGCATATTGCGACCAGCCTCCGGGTGCAGCACCGAGGTCAACAACCGTCATCCCCGGCTTAAAAATTTTGTCACTTTGCTGTATTTCATCAAGTTTAAACCAGGCTCGGGAACGTAACCCCTTTTTCTGTGCCTGGAGAACATATTTATCGCTAAAGTGTTCCTGAAGCCAGCGGCTGGAACTGGCAGAACGCTTTTTACCTGTCATTTAACATTCCCATTTCGGGTTCATCATACTTTGCGACGTAAAAATCGACACTGTAGTTTGGCGATATATGGGAGATGGCGGTAGAATGAACCGTTTTCAATCCCAACGTAAGCAAAAAAATACGATGAATCTGAGTACTAAACAAAAACAGCACCTGAAAGGTCTGGCACATCCGCTCAAGCCGGTAGTTATGCTTGGCAATAATGGTTTGACCGAAGGGGTACTGGCCGAGATCGAACAAGCGCTAGCGCACCATGAGCTCATCAAGGTGAAAATCGCCTCGGAAGACCGCGAGACTAAAACCCTGATCGTGGAAGCTATCGTACGCGAAACCGGCGCCTGTAACGTACAGGTCATCGGTAAAACGCTGGTACTGTACCGCCCATCTAAAGAGCGTAAAATCTCGCTGCCACGCTAAGAATATCCTGAATCTCGACACAACTTTGTGTAAAACGAGGGATTTCTGCGGGTAGACGAGCAAAATGCCATGCTCTGGACGTTGATAAAAGGCCGCTATGCGGCCTTTTTCCTTTCTTTACAATCTATCAACAGCGTAGCGGGAAATACTAATTAAAGGTACTCAACCTTGATAATTTCGTATTCGACCTCGCCACCCGGCGTGCGGATTGTCACCACATCATCCTGCTCTTTACCGATCAGCCCGCGAGCGATCGGCGAGTTCACGGAGATAAGATTCTGCTTAAAATCCGCTTCGTCATCGCCCACGATGCGATAAATCTGTTCTTCGTCGGTATCGAGGTTCAGGATGTTAACCGTCGAACCAAAAATCACGCGGCCGTTATTCGGCATTTTGGTGATATCGATAACCTGCGCATTGGACAGCTTGGCCTCAATATCTTTGATACGACCTTCACAGAAACCCTGCTGTTCGCGGGCCGCATGGTACTCAGCGTTCTCTTTGAGATCGCCATGTTCACGGGCGTCGGCGATGGCTGCAATGATTTCAGGGCGACGAACGGATTTCAGAAAATCCAGCTCTTCGCGTAGTTTTTCAGCGCCACGTAAGGTCATCGGAATAGCTTGCATTTGTTATACCTCTTTATCATTCCTTCATGGAACGGATATCCCCGTTCCGCAACCTGCCTGGCAAAAAGCAGGACAGGAGCAAAAAGAAAACCAACCCGGGAAACATTCCCCAGGTCAGCAGCAATTTTCAATTTGATACGTATTTTACCCTGAAGTTCACTATGGGTCATCGTTTACTTTACAGGGTGTTGCACCGTAGTATGACGGCTCGGTTTCAGGTTGTTAGCGCGAGATTATGCGATTTTCCAGATTTATCATCGGATTGACTGCCGGCATTGCGTTTAGCGCTCAGGCGGCAAACATTGACGAGTACATCAACCAGCTTCCTGCGGGTGCTAACCTCGCCTTTATGGCGCAAAAGGTCGGCTCCCCTACGCCGGAGATAGACTTTCACAGCCAGCAAATGGCGCTACCGGCCAGTACTCAGAAGGTGATCACCGCGCTGGCTGCCCTGCTCCAGCTGGGGCCAGACTTCCGTTTCACCACCACGCTGGAAACCAAAGGTACCCTCGACGGTGGCGTGCTGAAAGGTGACCTGATTGCCCGTTTTGGCGGCGATCCTACGCTCAGGCGGCAGGATATTCGTAATATGGTGGCCACGCTCAAAAAGGCCGGCGTCCAGCGGATCGAAGGGAACGTCCTGATCGATACCTCGGTCTTCGCCAGCCATGACAAAGCGCCGGGCTGGCCGTGGAACGATATGACCCAGTGCTTTAGCGCCCCGCCGGCGGCGGCGATCGTCGATCGCAACTGTTTCTCGATCTCGCTGTACAGCGCGCAGAAGCCCGGAGACCTGGCGTTTATTCGCGTCGCTTCGTATTACCCGGTCACCATGTTCAGCCAGGTCCGCACGCTGGCCCGCGGCTCCGCGGAGGCTCAGTACTGCGAGCTCGACGTGGTCCCGGGCGATCTTAACCGCTTCACCCTGACCGGCTGTCTGCCGCAGCGTAGCGAGCCGCTGCCGCTGGCCTTTGCCATTCAGGACGGCGCCAGCTATGCCGGGGTGATCCTGAAGTCTGAATTGACCCAGGCCGGCATCACCTACAGTGGGACCCTGCTACGCCAGACGCTGGCCAACGATCCGGGGACCGTGCTGGCGAGCACTCAGTCCGCGCCGCTGCACGACCTCCTGCGCATCATGCTGAAAAAATCAGACAACATGATTGCCGATACCGTATTCCGCACCATTGGTCACGCGCGCCTCGGCGTGCCGGGCACCTGGCGTGCGGGTTCCGATGCGGTACGCCAAATCCTGCGTCAGCAGGCTGGCATCGACCTGGGCAATACGATTATTGCCGACGGTTCCGGCCTGTCGCGCCACAACCTGATTGCTCCCGCCACGATGATGCAGGTGCTGCAATATATTGCCCAGCACGATAATGAGCTCAACTTCATCTCGATGCTGCCGCTCGCCGGTCATGACGGGTCGCTGCAGTACCGTGCGGGTCTGCATCAGGCGGGCGTTGATGGTAAGGTTTCCGCGAAGACCGGCTCCCTGCAGGGAGTCTATAATCTGGCGGGCTTTATCACCGGCGCCAGCGGGCAGAAAATCGCTTTCGTGCAGTATCTGTCAGGCTATGCGGTACCGCCAGCCGATCAGCGCAACCGTCGAATTCCGCTGGTGCGCTTCGAAAGCCGGCTGTATAAGGATTTGTACCAGAACAACTAAATACAAAAGGGCCGCATCAGATGCGGCCCTTTTCGTTCTACCCGACGATGTTCCCCGCTTAGCATGACGCCGCAGGGACCGGTGCAAACCAGAATTAACGCTTGTAGATGAACTCAACGCCTTCTTCGTCGTCTTCGTCCCAGTCGTCATCCCAGTCTTCGTCGTCTTCCACTTCGATCTCAGCGCTTTCAAGCTGCTCGCGGTGGTAGTCATCCCACATGAACTCGACTTTCTCAGCCGGCTTATCTTCCTGCGCATGCACGATTGGGTTTTCGATGATAAAGGTCATCACGTCCCAGCACAGGTCCTTCACGCCCTGCTGGCTCGCCGCAGAAATCAGGTAGAACTTATCATCCCAGCCCAGCGCTTCGGCAATGGCTTTCGCCTTCTCTTCAGCCTGCGCTTTATCCATCAGGTCGATCTTGTTGAAGACCAACCAGCGTGGTTTCGACGCCAGGTTCTCGCTGTATTTTTCCAGCTCGCCGATGATAATGCGCGCATTCTCGACCGGATCGGAGCCGTCGATCGGCTCAATATCGATGAGGTGCAGCAGCACGCGGCAGCGCTCAAGGTGCTTGAGGAAGCGAATACCGAGGCCTGCGCCTTCAGCGGCGCCTTCAATCAGCCCTGGAATATCCGCCACGACGAAGCTCTTCTCGTTATCCATACGTACAACGCCGAGGCTAGGAACCAGCGTGGTGAACGGATAATCGGCAACTTTCGGCTTCGCTGCAGAAACGGCGCGAATGAAGGTGGATTTACCGGCGTTCGGCATCCCCAGCATCCCAACGTCTGCCAGCAGCATCAACTCAAGCTGCAGATCGCGCTTGTCGCCCGGCGTACCCATCGTTTTCTGACGCGGGGTACGGTTGACGGACGATTTGAAGCGGGTGTTACCCAGGCCGTGCCAGCCGCCTTTGGCGACCATCAGGCGCTGACCGTGCTTGGTCATATCGCCCATGGTCTCGCCGGTCCCCTGATCGATAACACGGGTCCCTACGGGCACCTTCACCGAGACGTCTTTACCACGCTTACCGGTACAGTCACGGCTTTGCCCGTTCTGCCCGCGTTCAGCGCGGAAAGCTTTCTCAAAACGGTAGTCAATCAGGGTGTTCAGGTTCTCGTCCGCTTCCAGCCAAACGTCGCCGCCATCACCGCCGTCGCCGCCGTCAGGGCCGCCTCTTGGGATATATTTTTCACGGCGGAAGCTCACGCAACCATTGCCGCCATCACCTGCTACGACCAGGATCGTTGCTTCATCAACAAACTTCATTTTACTCTCCGTAAATCATTCGCCTGAGCGGGGGACTACTACAACCGCTTCATTTTTACGCCAGCGTCCCCAAAGACGATGACCAATGGCGGAAAACATCGCGCCCGCAACCACGACAAACGCACCGAGATAACCCAACAGGTTTAACATCGGTTTGACGAAGAAATCGGGCCAGGCAATTGATAATAAATCTGAAAATAACAGCGTAAACAGCGGGGTTAGCGTAATTAATGCGCTCACCTGTGCTGCCTGCCAACGCGCCATCGCTTCCGCGAGTGCGCCATAACCTACCAACGTGTTCAAACCACAAAAGATCAGGCACGCCAGCTGCCAGTCGCTTAGCTGGGATATCACACCCGGCTTTGCCAACGGCAATAGTGCAATCGTACATAAAGTGTACAGCAAAAACAGGATTTGCTGTGACGCCAGACGACGCAATAACACCTTTTGCGCGACGCCGTAGCTCACCCACACCGTCGCTGCAGCCACGCCAAAAATCACACCCCAGGTGTAATCCGTCAGGCGGGTAAAAATCTCTATCAGGCTGGTGTTGAAGAACATCACCAGCCCGCAGAGCAGCATTATCGCACCGATAACCTGGGTCCCGCGCATCTTCTCCTTGAGAATAAAGACGCTGGCGACCATCATGCCAACCGGGGACAGCTGGCCAATCACCTGCGAGGCCGTCGGGCTTAAATATTGCAAGGACGAGCTGAACAGAATGAAGTTACCGAACAGACCGCCCGTCGCGATAGCCAGTAAAATTAGCCAGCGAGGCTTGCGGAAAAGATGCAGCGGCGGCAGCCTGCCTTTAATCGCCAGGATCGCCCCGAGGCCAATACTCGCCATTAAAAAGCGATAGAACACCACCGTTGGCGGTTCCATCACTTCCAGAACCTGCTTCATTGCGATGGGCAGCGCACCCCAGCACATTGCGGTGGTGAGCGCCAAAACAATACCTATGCCGGCCTGCTGCTTCATGCCCGTTTTACCTGCGGAAAATTTTCCGGACTTCTAATGTAAAAAGCCCCGCAACACGTTGCGGGGCTTTAATCCGTTACCGGACCTCGAAAACCTTACTCAGCAACGATGCTGATATATTTACGGTTGTTCGGGCCTTTAACTTCAAATTTCACTTTACCGTCTGCTTTAGCAAACAGAGTGTGGTCACGACCGCAACCTACGTTGCTACCAGCGTGGAATTTGGTACCACGCTGACGAACGATGATGCTACCCGCCAGAACGGTTTCGCCACCGAAACGCTTAACGCCCAGGCGTTTAGCTTCTGAGTCGCGACCGTTACGAGTTGAGCCGCCAGCCTTTTTATGTGCCATTTAAATCTCTCCTCAGGTCTTAGGCGCTGATGCCAGTAATTTTCACATCAGTGAACCACTGACGATGGCCCTGCTGCTTACGGTAGTGTTTACGACGACGAAACTTAACGATTTTAACTTTCTCGCCACGACCATGAGCAACAACTTCAGCTTTGATTACGCCGCCCTCAACGAAAGGAACGCCGATCTTGATTTCTTCACCGTTTGCGACCATCAGCACTTCAGCGAACTCAACAGCTTCGCCAGTTGCGATGTCCAGCTTTTCCAGGCGAATGGTCTGACCTTCGCTTACTCGGTGTTGTTTACCACCACTTTGGAAAACCGCGTACATATAAAACTCCGCTTCCGCGCACCTCTTAATGTGATTTAGAGTGCGCTATAAATATTCACAATAGGGCGCGAATATTACGCAAAAGGCGAGCCTTTGACAAGAGCGATCGTCGCTCAACGCAGAAAAAAAACACAACTTTCACGCTAACGTTTATCTATGCCATTTTTTCAGTACAATCATATCTTCTTTTAATTCTATCTTAATCCTGCTGTGAACCCACCTGGATTCGCGGTAACAGGACTTGTGGCCCGGCTTTTGCGATGAATTTAGAAAAAATCAATGAGTTAACCGCGCAAGATATGGCGGGTGTCAATGCGACAATCCTTGAGCAACTCGACTCAGATGTTCAGCTTATCAATCAGTTAGGCTATTACATCGTCAGCGGAGGCGGTAAACGTATTCGTCCGATGATTGCGGTCCTCGCGGCGCGCGCCGTCGGTTATCAGGGGAATGCGCACGTCACCATTGCCGCGCTGATCGAATTTATCCATACCGCGACCCTGCTTCATGATGATGTCGTTGACGAGTCGGATATGCGTCGTGGCAAAGCCACGGCCAATGCGGCCTTCGGCAATGCAGCCAGCGTGCTGGTTGGTGATTTTATCTATACCCGCTCTTTCCAGATGATGACCAGCCTCGGCTCGCTGAAGGTGCTGGAGGTCATGTCAAAAGCCGTTAACGTGATTGCCGAAGGCGAAGTCCTGCAGCTGATGAACGTTAACGACCCGGACATCACCGAAGAAAACTACATGCGGGTGATTTACAGCAAAACGGCCCGACTGTTCGAGGCCGCCGCGCAATGTTCCGGGATCCTGGCCGGCTGCACCGAGGAACAGGAGCGGGCATTACAGGACTACGGCCGCTATTTGGGCACCGCTTTCCAGCTGATCGATGATTTGCTGGACTACAGCTCCGACGGCGACCGTCTGGGTAAAAACGTGGGCGATGACCTGAACGAGGGTAAACCTACTCTGCCGCTGCTGCATGCGATGCGCCACGGCACTCCGGAGCAGTCCGCCATGATCCGCGGCGCAATCGAACAGGGTAACGGACGTCACCTGCTGACAGCCGTTCTGGAGGCCATGGGCGCCTGCGGTTCGCTGGAATGGACCCAAAAGCGCGCGGAAGAAGAAGCCGACAAGGCGATTGTTGCGCTTCAGGTTTTACCCGACTCGCCGTGGCGCGAAGCGCTCATCGGCCTGGCGCACATCGCCGTACAGCGCGATCGCTAATCGCCCTTTCGACCCTTCCCGCGCGTCGCGCGGGAAAGTTCCTAAAAAATCCCCAGCCCTCCCCCTCAGCCGCTGAACCTTGATGAATTCTGAATATTCATTCTATTTACTGGAACTTGTTAGAACTTTAATAAACCAGGGGTATAGTGACCCTGTCGTCCGCTTGGGGCGATCTGGAACCTTATCACCAGGAGAATTTATGGATAAGTTCATCGATTGGCACCCGGCCGATATTATCGCCGGATTACGTAAAAAGGGCACATCGCTGGCAGCGGAATCGCGACGCAACGGTCTGAGTTCCTCAACCCTGGCCAATGCCCTAACCCGGCCGTGGCCCAAAGGCGAACTGATTATTGCGAACGCGCTGGAAACCACGCCCTGGGCTATTTGGCCGTCACGCTACCATGACCCGATTACCCATCGGTTTATCGACAGAACGCAGATGATACGCCAGAAGAAAAGTGAGAAGTGAGTCGAGGTAATACAGGATGCAGCCCCCGGACCAACGTCAGAGGGCTGCGATAGCAGCTTTACTCGCCTTTGACGCGTTCGATATTCGCGCCCAGCGCCTGCAGCTTATCTTCAATCCGCTCGTATCCGCGGTCGATGTGATAGATACGATCGACAATCGTGGTGCCTTCCGCAATACAGCCCGCCAGTACCAGGCTTGCCGATGCGCGCAGGTCGGTTGCCATTACCTGAGCACCGGACAGCTGGGCCACGCCGTGGCAGATCGCCGTATTGCTTTCGATTTCCGCGTGTGCGCCCATACGGATCAGTTCCGGAATGTGCATAAAGCGGTTTTCGAAAATGGTCTCGGTAATCACGCCGGTGCCTTCAGCCACCAGGTTTAGCAGCGTAAACTGCGCCTGCATGTCGGTCGGGAATCCCGGGTGCGGCGCGGTACGTACGTTGACGGCTTTAGGACGATTGCCGTGCATATCAAGGCTAATCCAGTCTTCACCGGTCTCAATATCGGCACCCGCGTCACGCAGCTTCGCCAGCACGGCGTCGAGGGTATCAGGCTGCGCATTGCGGCAGACGATTTTACCGCCGGAGATTGCCGCCGCGACCAGGAAGGTCCCGGTTTCGATGCGGTCCGGCAGAACGCGATATACGCCGCCGCCCAGACGCTCTACGCCTTCAATGGTAATGCGGTCAGAGCCCTGGCCTTTAATTTTCGCGCCCAGCGCAACGAGGAAGTTGGCCGTATCGACGATTTCCGGCTCACGCGCGGCGTTTTCGATAACGGTGGTGCCTTCTGCCAGCGTCGCGGCGCTCATGATGGTGACGGTCGCGCCAACGCTGACCTTATCCATAACGATATGCGCGCCTTTGAGGCGTCCATTGACCGATGCCTTGACGTAGCCCTCTTCCAGCTTGATCTCGGCGCCCAGCTGCTCCAGGCCGGTAATATGCAGGTCAACCGGACGGGCGCCGATCGCACAGCCGCCCGGCAGTGAAACCTGGCCCTGGCCAAAACGCGCCACCAGCGGCCCCAGCGCCCAGATAGAGGCGCGCATGGTTTTGACTAAATCGTACGGAGCACAGAAGACGTCAACCGGGCCCGCATCAATCCATACCGAACCGTTACGCTCAACTTTGGCGCCGAGCTGGCTCAGCAGCTTCATCGTGGTATCAATGTCTTTCAGCTTCGGTACATTCTGGATCTCAATCGGCTCGTCTGCCAGCAGTGCGGCAAAGAGGATCGGCAGGGCTGCGTTTTTCGCACCGGAGATGGTGACTTCGCCCTGGAGACGAGTCGGACCCTGAACACGGAATTTATCCATTGATTCTGTTCTCTGTTAAGAATTCATATACGCTGCAGGGAGCATCCCTACAGCTTAAAAGCCATTTAGCTTGCGATCGCGGGCCCACTCCTGCGGGGTATACGCCTTGATCGACAGAGCATGGATGCGGTTGTCGGCAATATATTCCATCAGCGGGGCGTAGATAGTCTGCTGCTTCTTCACGCGGCTCATGCCGTCGAACAGCTCGCCCACAGCAATAACCTGAAAGTGACTGCCATCGCCAGAGACGTGGACTTCCTGGAGGGAGAGTGCGTTCATCAGCACGGTCTGAATTTCATGATTTTCCATGGGTTCAAATTTTATCTGGTAGTGAAAATAGCCCAACATCTTAGAGGAAAGTGACGCGGTCTTAAACAAGCAAAAAGCCCCATCGAAAATATTGATGGGGCTTTGCGGATAGCGCCAGTGGTAACACTCTGAAAAATTATGGGATCATATCGGCAGGAAGGTTGTAAAGACCGATCAGCGTTTGCAAATTATCGCTCTTGCCGATCAGCTGCGCCTCCCTGCCCTGGCGACGAATCAGCGCCACGAAATGCACCAGCAGCGCCAGGCCCGCGGTATCGACCCGGGTTACCGCGCTCAGGTCGATAGTCGATACGCCTTCAGTCGCCTGCGCGCGGTCGTCCCAGAGCGGGACCAGCAGATCCTGGTCCAGCTCACCCTGCAGTGCCAGGCGCTCGCCGCTGCGGGTCCAGCTCAGCTGACCGCTCATTATTTTTTCTGTTCCAGGGTAATCGGCTGGGCGGAGATCGATTTCAGCTGCGCGGTCAGGCCATCGACGCCTTTAGTACGCAGCAGATCGCTCCACTCGTTCTGCTTGGTGGTGATCATGCTCACCCCTTCAGCAATCATATCGTAGGCCTGCCAGTTGCCGGTCTGGGTGTTTTTACGCCACTGGAAGTCCAGGCGCACCGGCGGACGACCGTTAGGATCGAGGATCGTCACGCGAATAGGAACGATAGTCGCATCGCCCAGCGGCTGTTCCGGCGCGATTTGATAGGTCTGACCGTGATACATCGCCAGCGCCTGGCCGTACGCCTGCTTCAGATATTCGCGGAAGGCGGTAAAGTAGGCTTCACGCTGCGCCGGGGTTGCATCTTTGTAATAGCGGCCCAGCACCAGCGCGCCGGCGTACTTCACCTGCACGTACGGCATCAGCTCCTGGTCGACGATTTCACGCAGATAGTTCGGGTTAGCCTGAATCTTCGGCTGCTCATTTTTCAGGCGGTCGAAGGTTTTCTGCGCGGCTTCATCCATCAGCTTGTACGGATTGGACTGATCCGCTGCGGTCGCTGCGGTCAATGGCGCAATCGCCAGCATGGCGATCATCAGTAAGCGTTTAAACATATCGGGTCTCTCCTGAGTTAGTGCGTCGTGGCGGCAGGCTGCGCTGCGTCAGTATGACTTTCCTGGGCTGCCGGATCATCGCCAGAATTCTTATTGTCGCTGCCTTTACTGTTGTAAAGGAACTGGCCAATCAGGTCTTCCAGAACCATGGCAGATTTAGTGTCCTGAATCGTCCCACCATCTTTAAGGATAGATGTTCCCAGCTCCGGATCTTCAAACCCCATGTTCAGAGCCAGGTACTGCTCGCCCAGCAGGCCGGAAGTACGAATGGCCAGCGAGCTGGAGTCAGGAATATGGTTGTAGCTCTCATCGATATCGATGGCTACCCGCGGCAGGTAGGTTTTTGGATCGAGGGTGATGTCCGCCACCCGGCCAACGACCACGCCGCCAATGCGTACCGGCGAGCGCGCCTTCAGGCCGCCGATATTGTCAAACGTCGCGTAAAGACGATACGTCGGCTCGGTTCGCAGAGAGGTCACGTTCGCGGCCTTCAGGCATACAAACAGCGCCGCCAGCAGCGCCACCAGTAAAAATACGCCTACCCAGATTTCACTTTTTTTCGTTTGCATGAACTCAATTCCCAAACATCAGCGCAGTCAGCACAAAATCCAGCCCCAGAACCGCCAGCGACGAATGCACCACGGTGCGCGTCGTTGCCCGGCTAATCCCTGCGGAAGTGGGGATAGCGTCATAACCGTTAAATAACGCTACCCATGTCACCGTAATGGCGAAAACCAGACTCTTAATCAGGCAGTTAACCAGATCCATTCGCCAGTCGACGGCGTTTTGCATCGCGGTCCAGAAGAAGCCGCTGTCGATACCTTTCCAGTTAACGCCAACCAGCGAACCGCCCCAGATCCCCACCGCGACAAAAATAATCGTCAGCAGCGGCAGTGAGATAACGCCGGCCCAAAAGCGCGGCGATATTACGCGACGCAGAGGATCGACGGCCATCATCTCCATGCTCGAGAGCTGTTCGGTCGCACGCATCAGCCCTATTTCGGCGGTCAGCGCCGAACCGGCACGCCCGGCAAACAGCAGCGCGGCAACCACCGGTCCCAGCTCGCGCAGCAGAGACAGCGCCACCAGCATACCAAGACTGGTTTCTGCGCTGTAGGTGGTTAACACCAGATACCCCTGCAGGCCGAGCACCATGCCGATGAACAGCCCCGACACGATGATGATCAGCATCGACAGCACGCCAACGTTGTACAGCTGGCGCACCAGCAGCGGCGCGTGCTTGCGAAACTCCGGCTTGCCCACTACGGCGTTGAAAAGCATTAATCCGGCACGCCCAAAAGCCGCGGTGGTTTTAATCCCCCGATGGCCGAGCGATGCCAGCATATTTAGCAGCATCAGTCGTTTAACTCCCTATGCCTAATAAATCATGCTGATAGTCGCCTGCCGGGTAGCGGAACGGCACCGGGCCGTCGGCGATACCATCAATAAACTGGCGAACCCGAGGGTCGGCATTTTCCCGCAGCGACCGGGCGCTGCCGTGGGCGACGATTTTCTTATCGGCCACAATATAGGCGTAATCCGCAATACTGAGCACTTCCGGTACGTCGTGCGATACCACGATACAGGTGACGCCCAGGGTACTATTAAGTTCAGAAATCAGCTTAACCAGCACGCCCATGGTGATGGGATCCTGGCCGACGAACGGTTCGTCAAACATGATGAGATCCGGTTCGAGCGCGATAGCTCTTGCCAGCGCGGCACGGCGCGCCATGCCGCCGGATAGCTCAGAAGGCATCAGCATTGCCGCACCGCGCAGGCCAACGGCCTCAAGCTTCATCATCACGGTAGTATGCAGCAGCGCTTCGGGCAGCTGAGTGTGCTCGCGCAGCGGATAGGCCACGTTATTAAAGACGTTCATATCGGTGAACAGCGCGCCGGACTGAAACAGCATGCTCATGCGCTTACGTACGGTATACAGGCGCGAACGCGACATCTGCGGCACGTTTTCGCCATCAAACAGGATTTCGCCGCTGTCCGGCGGGATCTGGCCGCCGATCAGGCGCAGCAGGGTCGTTTTACCGATTCCCGATGGCCCCATGATCGCCGTGATCTTACCGCGCGGCACCGACAGCGAGATATCATCAAAGATCGCGCGATCGCCTCGAGAGAAGCTGATACCGCGTACTTCGACTAAATTCGCCAGAGTTTGGCTCATAAAATCATCCTTACAAAACATCCCTCAGGCTAAGCATGGTGCTTTCTTCCACCATAAACCCAACATTTTTACAGAATCTTACCTGCCCGGGTTAGCGAAAGCTGGCATTTGTTTTACTTTTGACAAACATAAAGTCAAAATTAAGAATTCGTTACGCTGCGTACGGACGATCAGCGAGGCGACGATTATACCTGAAGAAAGGACTTTAGATGCTCTTAGCGACGGCTCTGTTAATAATTGGTTTACTGCTGGTGGTCTACAGCGCCGATCGTCTGGTCTACGCCGCTTCAATACTGTGCCGCATGATAGGGATCCCGCCGCTTATCATTGGCATGACGGTGGTGAGTATCGGCACCAGCCTGCCCGAGATCATCGTCTCTGCGGCCGCCTCCCTGCACGGGCAGACCGATCTGGCCATCGGGACGGCGATCGGATCCAACATCACCAATATCCTGTTAATTCTTGGCCTCGCCGCCTTACTTCATCCATTTACCGTACATTCTGATATCCTGCGCCGCGAACTGCCGCTAATGTTGCTGGTCAGCCTGCTCGCGAGCTTTGTCCTCTATGACGGCCAGCTCTCGCGCATGGACGGCCTTTTTTTACTGGCGCTAGCCATACTATGGCTACTGTTCACGGTAAAAATAGCGCGCATCGCCGAGCGTCAGGGTAACGACAGCCTGACCCGGGAGCAGATAGCGGAGCTGCCGCGGGAAGGTTCGCTCCCCGTCGCTCTGCTGTGGCTCGGGGTGGCGATGATTGTCATGCCGATGGCAACCCGCATGGTGGTGGATAATGCCACCGTGCTGGCGAACTACTTCGCCATCAGCGAGCTGACCGTTGGCCTCACGGTGGTCGCCATCGGCACCAGCCTGCCGGAACTGGCAACGGCGATTGCTGGCGCCCGTAAAGGGGAAGATGATATCGCCATCGGGAATATCATTGGCGCCAATATCCTGAATATTGTCCTGGTTCTCGGGCTGCCGGCGCTGATCGCGCCGGGATCCTTCGCCCCCGAAGCGTTTACGCGCGACTATGCCGTCATGATGCTGGTCAGCGTAATTTTCGCCCTGCTGTGCTGGCGCCGAAAACGGCAGCCCAGCCGACTTGCCGGGGCGCTGCTGGTCGGCGGTTTTGTGGTTTGGTTGGCGATGCTGTACTGGGCAGCACCGCTCTTTGGTGAATGAATCGGGATACCATTATGTCGCAAACAGATTTGCCAACGGATTTTGACTTTCAACGGGCAGGCCGCGAGGTCCTGGAAATTGAACGTGAAGGTCTGGCTCAGCTCGATCAATACATTAATGAAGATTTTACGCGCGCCTGCGAAACGATTTTCCGCTGCACGGGCAAAGTGGTGGTCATGGGGATGGGTAAGTCCGGCCATATCGGGCGCAAAATGGCAGCCACCTTCGCCAGCACCGGTACGCCGTCGTTCTTCGTTCATCCCGGCGAGGCGGCCCACGGCGATTTAGGCATGGTCACGCCGCAGGACGTTATTATCGCCCTGTCGAACTCCGGCGAATCGAACGAAATGCTCGCGCTGATCCCGGTGCTTAAGCGCCAGCGGGTGCCGCTGATCTGCATGACCAGCCGCCCGGAAAGCAGCATGGCGCGCGCGGCGGATATCCACCTGTGCGTGAAGGTGCTGAAAGAAGCCTGTCCGCTTGGCCTTGCCCCGACGTCAAGCACCACCGCGGCGCTGGTGATGGGCGATGCTCTGGCGGTCGCGCTGCTGGAAGCGCGCGGCTTTACCGCCGAAGATTTCGCGCTGTCGCACCCCGGCGGCGCGCTGGGCCGCAAGCTGCTGCTGCGGGTCAATGATATCATGCACACGGGCGATGAAATCCCGCACGTGACGCTGCAGGCCACGCTGCGCGATGCGCTGCTGGAAATCACGCGGAAAAATTTAGGCATGACCGCTGTCTGCGACGATGAGATGAACATCATCGGTATTTTCACCGACGGCGACCTGCGCCGGGTGTTCGATTCCGGGGTCGATATGCGTAATGCCGGCATCGCCGAGGTCATGACGCCGGGTGGGATTCGCATCCGTCCCGGCATTCTGGCCGTCGATGCGCTAAACCTGATGCAAGCCCGTCATATCACCTGCGTATTAGTTGCCGATGGCGACCGTCTGTTGGGTGTGGTACATATGCACGATCTCCTGCGCGCAGGCGTAGTGTAAGTAAGGATAAAATAATGAATAATGCTGATGCTCCGCTGGCGACCTGCTACGGACCGGTAAGCCCTGAATTTCTCGAACGCGCGGCGAAGATCCGTTTACTGATCCTCGACGTCGACGGCGTGCTTTCCGACGGTCTGATCTATATGGGCAACAACGGCGAAGAGCTGAAGGCGTTCAACGTACGCGATGGCTACGGGATCCGCTGCGCGCTGACTTCAGGTATTGAAGTGGCGATTATTACCGGGCGAAACGCTAAACTAGTAGAAGATCGCTGTCAGACGTTAGGCATTACGCATCTCTATCAAGGGCAGTCCGATAAGCTGCTGGCCTTCCGTGACTTATTAAGCAAGCTGGCCGTCCGTGCGGACGAAGTGGCCTATATTGGCGATGACCTGATCGACTGGCCGGTAATGGCAGAAACAGGCTTAAGCGTTGCCGTAGCGGATGCGCACCCGCTGCTGCTTCCACGCGCAGACTATGTTACCCGCATCAACGGCGGGCGCGGAGCGGTACGCGAAGTCTGCGATTTGTTACTATTGGCGCAGGGCAAGCTGGATGAGGCCAAAGGGCAATCAATATGAGTAAAACCAGACGTTGGGTTATCATTTTACTGTCGCTGGTCGCGCTGATCCTGATCGGCCTTAACCTGGCGGGTACGGACGATAGCGCTCAGCCGGAGGTCAATCCTGATGACCCAACCTATACCAGCGAGCATACCGATACCGTCGTTTACAGTCCGGAAGGGGCGCTTAACTATCGCCTTATCGCCGAGCACGTGGCGTATTTTTCTGCGCAGGAGCTGTCGTGGTTCACTCAGCCGGTGATGACCACCTTTGATACCAACAAAGTTCCAACCTGGTCAATCAAAGCGGATAAAGCCAAGCTGACCAACGATCGTATGCTGTATCTTTATGGGCACGTTGAGGTAAATGCGCTAAGCACCGACTCTCAACTGCAGAAAATTACGACGGATAACGCCCAGATAAATCTGGTGACGCAGGATGTTACCTCCGATGACATGGTGACGTTGTACGGGACAACATTTAATTCCAGTGGCCTAAGAATGCGCGGTAACCTGCGCAGCAAAAATGCCGAGCTGATTGAAAAGGTTAGAACCTCTTATGAAATTCAGAACAAACAAACTCAGCCTTAAGATTGCGCTCGCCAGCGCCATACTGGCCGCCAGCCTGCCGGCACTGGCAAAGACTGGCGACACCGATCAGCCGATTCATATCGAATCCGATCAGCAGTCGCTGGATATGCAGGGCAATGTTGTCACCTTTACCGGTAATGTCGTCGTGACCCAGGGCACCATCAAGATCAATGCCGATAAGGTCGTGGTCACTCGTCCCGGCGGCGAAAGGGGTAAAGAGGTGATCGACGGATACGGCAATCCGGCAACCTTCTTCCAGATGCAGGATAACGGCAAGCCGGTGAAAGGCCGCGCGTCAAAAATGCATTATGAACTGCAAAATGATTTCGTCGTACTGACCGGCAATGCGCATCTGGAACAGATCGATAGCAATATCCAGGGTGACAAGATCACCTATCTGGTGAAAGAGCAGAAAATGCAGGCGTTCAGCAACAAAGGCGGGCGCGTGACTACGGTTCTGGTTCCTTCGCAGCTGCAGGACAAAGGCACCGATCAGCCAAAGAAAGGTAAGTAATTCGTTATGGCAACATTAACTGCAAAGAATCTCGCCAAAGCTTATAAAGGCCGCCGCGTGGTGGAAGATGTCAGTCTGACCGTCAACTCCGGTGAGATTGTCGGCCTGCTCGGCCCGAACGGCGCCGGCAAAACCACCACCTTCTACATGGTGGTCGGGATCGTGCCGCGCGACGCCGGCAATATTATCATCGACGATGAAGATATCAGCCTGCTGCCGCTTCACGCGCGCGCGCGCCGGGGCATTGGCTATCTGCCGCAGGAGGCCTCGATTTTCCGCCGCCTGAGCGTCTACGACAACCTGATGGCAGTACTGCAGATTCGTGACGATCTGAGCAGCGAACAGCGTGACGATCGCGCGAAAGAGCTGATGGAAGAGTTTCATATCGAGCATCTGCGCGATAGCCTCGGTCAGGCGCTTTCCGGCGGCGAACGTCGCCGCGTTGAAATTGCCCGCGCGCTGGCCGCCAACCCTAAATTTATCCTTCTGGATGAACCCTTTGCTGGCGTCGACCCCATATCCGTTATCGATATCAAACGCATCATCGAACACCTGCGCGACAGCGGCCTTGGCGTCCTTATCACCGACCATAACGTCAGGGAAACTCTGGCGGTCTGCGAACGTGCCTATATCGTCAGCCAGGGGCATCTGATTGCTCACGGCACCCCACAGCAAATCCTTGAAGACGAGCAGGTTAAGCGCGTGTATCTTGGGGAAGACTTCAGACTCTGATAGGGTAGAGGTTACAGACGTTTTAGCCGGAGATATTAGCCCTGAATATGAAGCAAGGTTTGCAATTAAGGCTAAGCCAACAGCTTGCCATGACGCCACAACTGCAGCAGGCCATTCGTTTGCTGCAGCTGTCCACGTTAGAACTCCAGCAGGAACTCCAGCAGGCGCTGGAGAGTAATCCGTTGCTTGAGCAAACCGATCTTCATGAAGAGGTAGAAACGAAAGAAGTCGAGGACCGCGAGTCTCTGGATACCGTGGACGCCCTTGAGCAAAAAGATATGCCCGAGGAGCTGCCGCTCGACGCCAGCTGGGATGAGATTTACACCGCCGGTACGCCTTCTGGCAACGGCGTCGATTACCAGGATGACGAGCTGCCTATCTATCAGGGTGAAACGACCCAGAGCCTGCAGGATTATCTGATGTGGCAGGTCCAGCTGACGCCGTTCACCGATACCGACCGCGCTATCGCCACCTCTATCGTCGATGCCGTTGATGATACCGGCTACCTCACCCTACGGGTGGAGGATATCGTTGAGAGCATTGACGATGACGAAATCGGCCTCGAAGAAGTTGAAGCGGTACTGAAGCGCATCCAGCGCTTTGACCCGGTTGGCGTCGCGGCAAAAGATCTGCGCGACTGTCTGCTGGTTCAGCTTTCACAGTTTGCCAAAGAGACGCCGTGGCTGGAAGAGGCCCGGCTTATCATCAGCGATCATCTCGATCTGCTCGCCAACCACGACTTTCGCTCCCTGATGCGCGTCACGCGGCTGAAAGAGGACGTTCTGAAAGAAGCGGTTAATCTGATCCAGTCGTTAGATCCGCGCCCGGGTCAGTCGATCCAAACCAACGAACCGGAATACGTGATTCCCGATGTGCTGGTGCGTAAGGTAAGCGATCGCTGGATCGTAGAGCTGAACTCCGACAGCATCCCGCGCCTGAAGATCAACCAGCACTACGCCGCAATGGGCAACAGCACGCGTAACGACGCCGATAGCCAGTTTATCCGCAGCAACCTGCAGGAAGCCCGCTGGCTGATAAAAAGCCTGGAAAGCCGCAACGATACGCTGCTGCGCGTCAGCCGCTGCATCGTCGAACAGCAGCAGGCCTTCTTTGAACAGGGCGAAGAGTTTATGAAACCGATGGTGCTGGCGGATATCGCTCAGGCCGTCGAAATGCATGAATCGACGATTTCACGCGTGACCACGCAAAAGTACCTGCACAGCCCGCGCGGTATTTTTGAACTGAAGTATTTCTTCTCCAGCCACGTGAATACCGAAGGCGGAGGCGAGGCATCGTCGACCGCCATTCGCGCGCTGGTGAAGAAGTTAATCGCCGCGGAGAACCCCGCGAAGCCGTTGAGTGACAGTAAGCTCACCACCATCCTGTCTGAACAGGGTATCATGGTGGCGCGCCGCACCGTCGCTAAGTACCGAGAGTCTTTATCCATTCCGCCGTCTAACCAGCGTAAACAGCTGGTGTGACCCAACCGATAAGGAAGACACTATGCAGCTCAACATTACAGGACACAACGTCGAAATCACCCCGGCCCTGCGCGAGTTCGTCAACGCGAAGTTCAGCAAACTGGAGCAGTTTTTCGACAGGATCAATCAGGTCTACATTGTGTTAAAAGTAGAGAAGGTGACGCAAATTGCGGACGCCAATCTGCATGTCAACGGTGGCGAAATCCATGCCAGTGCGGAAGGCCAGGATATGTATGCCGCTATCGATGGTCTCATCGATAAGCTGGCACGACAGTTAACGAAACATAAAGATAAACTAAAACAACACTAATTGTCCGGGCGATCGTCCCTGCCGGCCGTCGGCTATTGTCGGCAGCTGGCAGAGAGCGAGCTCAGGTGAAATTATGATGAACAACGATCCAGCTCTACAACTGAGCAATGTCCTTAATCAGGAATGTACCCGTAGCCAGGTTCACTGCCAGAGCAAAAAGCGCGCGCTGGAGATTATCAGCGAGCTGGCAGCAAAGCAGCTAGGTCTGCCGTCCCAGGTGGTATTCGAAGCGATCCTCACCCGTGAGAAAATGGGCAGTACCGGAATTGGCAACGGCATCGCCATTCCGCACGGCAAGCTTGAAGAGGATACGCTGCGCGCCGTCGGCGTTTTTGTGCAGCTGGAAACGCCGATCGCCTTTGATGCGATCGACAATCAGCCCGTCGATCTGCTGTTTGCGCTTCTGGTGCCGGCGGATCAGACCAAAACCCACCTGCATACGCTGTCGCTGGTGGCAAAACGGCTGGCGGATAAAACGATTTGCCGTCGCCTGCGCGCCGCGCAAAGCGACGAAGAGCTGTATGAGATTATCACCGAGGCAGGAAGCAGCGATGACGCATAACGGGAGCGATAGCCTCCCCTTTATCGTACTGAGGAGAAACGGTACATGGTACTGATGATCGTCAGCGGCCGCTCAGGTTCGGGGAAATCCGTCGCCCTGCGGGCGCTGGAAGATATGGGCTTCTACTGCGTAGATAACCTGCCGGTAGTGCTGCTGCCCGAACTGGCGAGATCGCTGGCCGACAGAAACATTTCCGCCGCCGTCAGCATTGACGTGCGCAACATGCCGGAGTCGCCAGAAATCTTTGAACAGGCGATGAAGAGCCTGCCTGAGGCGTTTTCTCCTCAGCTGCTGTTCCTTGATGCCGATCGCAATACGCTGATTCGTCGCTACAGCGACACGCGTCGCCTGCATCCGCTTTCAAGCAAAAACCTGTCGCTTGAGAGCGCCATCGACGAAGAGAGCGCGCTGCTGGAGCCGCTGCGCTCCCGCGCCGACCTGATCGTCGACACCTCCGAAATGTCGGTACACGAGCTGGCAGAAATGCTGCGCACGCGCCTGCTGGGCAAACGCGAGCGTGAGCTCACCATGGTCTTTGAATCCTTTGGCTTTAAGCACGGTATTCCGATCGATGCCGATTACGTCTTCGACGTGCGCTTCCTGCCTAACCCGCACTGGGATCCCAAGCTGCGCCCGATGACCGGCCTCGATAAACCCGTTGCCGCCTTCCTCGACCGGCACACCGAGGTTCACAACTTTATTTATCAGACCCGCAGCTATCTTGAGCTATGGTTACCCATGCTGGAGACCAATAACCGCAGCTATCTGACGGTCGCTATCGGTTGTACCGGCGGTAAACATCGTTCGGTCTATATCGCCGAACAACTGGCTGACTACTTCCGCTCGCGCGGTAAGAACGTGCAGTCGCGTCACCGGACGCTGGAAAAACGCAAATCATGACCGTAAAGCAGAGCGTTGAGATCACTAACAAGCTGGGCATGCACGCGCGCCCGGCGATGAAGCTGTTCGAGCTAATGCAAAATTTCGATGCCGAAGTGCTGCTGCGCAACGATGAGGGCACGGAGGCGGAAGCCAATAGCGTGATTGCTCTGCTGATGCTCGACTCCGCGAAGGGTCGGCAAATTGAGATTGAGGCCAGCGGTCCGCAGGAAGTCGAAGCGCTGGCTGCGGTTATTGCGCTGTTTAACGCCGGTTTTGACGAAGACTAACGCCGGCGTCATTCCCCCGGTCGCGCGATGCTTACCGGGGTAACACACCCGCCGACCCTATTAATACAGCCTGTTCTCCCGCATAAACCCTTCTCCGCCGAGCTGACGCATCTGGCGTAAAATCCACGCCTGTCGACTGCGGACATAGCCCGACGGCGCGTCCGCGCGAAAACGAATCGGATTAGGCAATACGGCGGCCAGCAGGGCCGCTTCCGCCGGCGTTAACCTGCTCGCCGGCTTGTGGAAGTAGCGCTGCGACGCGGCTTCAACGCCAAACGTCCCCTCGCCAAACTCGGCGATATTCAGATAAACGGTGAGGATGCGTTTTTTACTCCATACCGTTTCAATCCCGACCGTCAGACCGGCCTCCAGCCCCTTACGCAGCCAGCTGCGGCCATCCCATAAAAACAGGTTTTTGGCCGTCTGCTGCGACAGGGTCGAGGCGCCGCGCACGCGGTTTTCGTTACGCTCATTGTGCGCCAGCGCCTTTTCTATCGCCGGAACGTCAAAGCCCCAATGGTCGGGGAACTTTTGGTCCTCAGCCGCCATCACCGCCAGCCCCATCCACGGCGATATCTCATCCATCCCCACCCAATCGGAGTGGGCGACATAATGAAAATTGCCGCTCAGCCAGGCGCCGACCTGCCGCTCCAGCATCACCGCCGAAAAGGGCACCGGCAGCACGCTAAACAGCGCAATGCCGCCGCCCCAGAAGGCGGCGGCCACCAGCAGCACCCGCAGCAGCCCGCGCTTTACCGTTCGCAGCGGCGAAAAGCGGGTCTTCATGCCGTGAGAACCAGCACGCGCGCCACTAGCTTCTCAATCCCGCTCGCCGCTTCGGCGATATTCTGCGCCAGCATATAGGCCGGGGTGGTCACCACTTTATTCTCTTCGTCCACCACGATGTCATCGACCGGACAGGGCACATGCTCGGCCCCCATATCCTCCAGCGCTTCGGCGGTGTCCAGATCGGTGCCAATGGTGAGCCGCAGCGGGGCGGGTAAAATTTTTGGCAGTAGCGCCGGCGCGATGCAGATAAAGCCCAGCGGCTTACCGGCCCGATGCATAGCCTGCGTCAGCGCCTTCAGCTCGCCGTCGACGACGCATTCGCTGCCCTGGCTGGCGAAGCTGCTGAGGTTTTTCGCGGCGCCAAATCCCCCGGGGACAATCAGCGCATCGAGATCGTCGGCCCGAGCCTCGGACAGAGGCTGGATCTCACCGCGGGCGATACGCGCGGCTTCAATCAGCACGTTGCGGCTTTCCGGCAGGAGCTCGCCGGTCAGATGGTTGATCACATCCGTTTGCGCCTTATCAGGGGCAAAGCACACCGCCTGGGCGCCGCCGCGAGCAATCGCCAGCAGCGTAATAACCGCCTCATGAATCTCGGTGCCGTCATAGACACCGCAGCCGCTTAATACGACGCCAATCTTTTTCATTACCCCTGCTCCTTAGTGCAAATTCGTTGAAACCAGTCAAAAATTTTGATTTACCCGCATTGCTTCACATATTTGACTGATTCATGTAACAAATAATTTAAGGTTTGCTATCTTGATCAGCGAGCAAACCAAATCCTCAGGTTGCGCCGTGTAAAAAATATCTCTAAAAATTGTGGCGCAACGACCGGTTCCCTGGTGTTGGCGCAGTGTTCGCGCACCCCGGTTTATCCGGGGTCATTTTTTATGTGCCGCCGCAACCCACGCCTTCAGCACCGCCACATCGTTCTGCCACTCCGATTTCATCTCTTCAACCCATTCACCAACGTTATCTGACCACGCGGGCAGGTCCGGCGTCTGAATCTGCTGTCCAAGCTGCTGAATGTGGCGCAGGCCGATAGAGCCCGCGGCGCCCTTAATCTTATGGCCTTCATCGACAATCCCTTTCTGGTCGCGGGCGGTCAGGTTGGACTCCAGCACCGCCAGATAGCCCGGCATCATCTTCTCGAAAACCGCCAGACCGTCGCTGATAAGCTTCGGCCCCACCAGCTCGATGTACTGCTCCAGCATCGGAATATCCAGCA
This sequence comes from Klebsiella sp. Ech2A, assembly GCF_030078455.1. NCBI lineage: Bacteria > Pseudomonadati > Pseudomonadota > Gammaproteobacteria > Enterobacterales > Enterobacteriaceae > Klebsiella > Klebsiella sp. Ech2A. The sequence goes on from NZ_JAQGFU010000002.1 coordinate 53,790, forward strand.
CCGAGGCCGATTTAGCCGCATCCACGGCCGGTGCCTCGTCTTCGTCATCTTCCGGCGAATCCCAGAACTTTTTGATGATGGCGGTGAGCGCCGGGACCGACAGCGGCTTACTCAGCACATCATCCATACCGGCATTCAGGTACTCTTTTTTGTCCTTCAGAACGTTGGCCGTGAGCGCCACCAGCGGCGGCAGCTCGTCGGCGGCAAAGCGCTGCTTCAGGTGGCGTGAGATATCGAGGCCGGTCATATCCGGTAGCTGAATATCCAGCAGCACCAGGTCATATTCACCGGGTTCGAACATCTCCAGCGCGGCTTTACCGGTCATCGCCACATCAACGCTATTGCCCAGTTTTTCCAGCACCGAGCGGGCGACAATCACGTTCAGCTCAATATCCTCTACCAGCAGCACGCTCAGCGCCGGGAGCGGCATTTCATCTTCCGCCAGCGTGTCTTCAACCTCCTCCGCTACCGCCGGCGCATGCACGGTTAAGGTAAAGGTTGCGCCCTGGCCCGGCTGGCTGGCGACGTTGATATCGCCGCCCATATTGCGTGCCAGCCGGCGCGACACCGCCAGGCCAATTCCGGTGCCGGTGGCAGGTTTCCCGCCGTGGCTATCCTTAACCTGATAGTACATGGCGAAGATTTTATCCTGCTCCGCCTGCGGGATACCGATACCGGAATCCTCGACCTCAAAGTGCAGAATATTGCCCTCATCGTAGCGAATACGGACGGTCACGTTGCCGCCCTGAGGGGTAAATTTGACCGCGTTGCTGATGAGATTCCACAGGATCTGCCGCAGACGCGTACCGTCGGTGACGACCTTATGCGGCAGCGGCAGCGTCGGATCCATCACGAAGCGCAGCCCTTTCTGCTGCGCCTGCAGGCCGGAGAGGTTTTCGAGGTCGGCAAGGAAGCTGGTGAAGTCCACCGGCTGATTATCGAGCTGGACCTTACGCCGCTCCATCTTATCCATATCGATAATATCGTTGAAGATATTGCCCAGCGTCACCGCCGAGACGTGGATCGTTTTCAGGTATTTTTCCTGCTCGCCGGTGAGTTCGGTATCCAGCAGGATGCGGCTGAGCCCCACGATGCCGTTAAGCGGCGTACGCAGCTCGTGGCTGATAGTCGAGATAAAGGTCGTCTTATCGCGGCTGGCTCGCTCCAGAGCGTCCTGATAGCGCTTACGTTCGGTAATATCGCGGCCGAAGCCCATCAGGCCACGGCGTTTGCCGACGCGATCGTAGTAAGGAACCTTGCGGATTTCAAAGCAGGCTTTGCGCCCGTCCGGGTAATCCAGCCACTGTTCGTAGGTCAGAGAGACGTTATGTCGGAAGACTTTCTCATCCGTTTCCAGCACCTTCTCCGCCGCCTCTTCGTTATAGACATCCTGCGGCTTGAGGTGGATAAGCTGCTTCTCGCTTTTACCCGTCAGCAGCTCCATCGCCCGGTTACAGCCGGAAAACTCTTTATCTTCATTGCGATAGAAAACAAGGTCCGGCGAGGCGTCGAGGAATGAGCGCAGGAAGGAGGACTGCTGCTCGAGCTGAATCTGCGTCTCTTCACGCTCTTTCATCTCAATCTTCAGCTGTTCCAGCGTGGTTTCGCGCTCGGCTTCCGCCTTCTCGCGCTCGCCAATCTCCTGATTGAGCTGGGCGATGTTGTCTTTGAGCTGCACGTTGAGCTTCAGATCCCGCTCGCGCATCTCCTCCAGCTTCTCCACCAGCCTCGAGAGGCGCTGTCGCGACTCCTCAAGCTGCTCAACCACCACCGACAGAAAGTAGACCGCCCACGGGGTAATCAGCAGGCCAAAGAAGATAGAGCGGATCACATCGATGCTTTCAACCTGGCCGTGCAGCACCATCGTAACGGCCATCTGCACCACAATCGCCAGCACCACCAGGGCCAGGGCTAACAGCATGGAAAAACGCACCAGACCCAGCTTCATCATCAGGTCAACATAGTACTGCGCCAGCATACGGATTTGCTTCATAAGGGATTCCTTCGCCACAACTGTGCACAATAATACCCAATTCTGAGCAAGGCGCCGTAAGTTGTGCGAAAAATGCCGATCCTCTTCATACTTCAGGCCGCCGCAGAGCGGGCCGCTGCTGAACTATCCGCGACGCCGCGCTATTCACGGACTATGCGGCGGTCGGGCTCCACGCGCGTCCCAGGGCCGAACCCTGAACGCCGTGCTGGTTCAGGTAGCGGTCCAGTTCAACCATCCCGGTCCAGCGATTTTCGCACCACAGCGGTGCCAGCAGGGTGGGACGGCGGGCGCTGGCCGAGATTCGGTGATAAATCACCTCCGGCGGCGTATGGCGAATCATCTCTCCGGCGGTGACGGTATAGTCATCCAGCTCAATGCCGTTAAGGCGCCCGGCCTGCCAGGCTTTCGCCATCGTGCTGCCGGTGACGATATGCAGCGGATGCAGCTTGATGCCGTCCACGCCGGTCCCGACCACCTGCTCCAGCGTTTGCAGGCAGTGGCCCGGCCCTTCGCCCGGCAGCCCGACAATCAAATGCGCGCACACCTTCAGCCCGCGCGCTCTCGCCAGCCGGGTCGTGCGCTGATAGCAGGCAAAATCATGGCCGCGGTTAATGCGATGCAGCGTTTTATCGTGCGCCGTTTGCAGCCCCAGCTCCAGCCAGACTTCGTAGCCCTGCTCGCGGTACTCCGTCAGCAGGTCCAGCACCGCTTCGGGGACGCAGTCCGGACGGGTGCCAACGCAGAGCCCGACAATATTGGCCTGGCTCACCGCCTGCTGGTACATCCCGCGCAGCACCTGCACTTCAGCAAAGGTGCTGGTGTAGGCCTGAAAATAGGCCAGATAGCGCTTCGCGCGGTTCACCCGCTGCGCCTGAAGCGCCAGCTGCTCGGCAATCGAGCGGTGCTGCTGCTCTTCGTCGGCAAAAGAGGCGACATTGCAGAACGTACAGCCCCCTCTGCCGATGGTGCCATCGCGATTTGGGCAGCTAAATCCGCCATGCAGCGTCAGTTTATGAACCTTTTCGCCATAGCGGCGCATAAGATCCCCGCCAAACATATTGACTAATTTTTGTAACTGCATAATCTGATAGACCGGCCTGAAGAAAGGGGCCAAGCCTGCCATTTTTAGTCACCTACGGCGATGACCTGGATCAATCGTCAGGTGACCGCACACCTCATTGCATAACCACTCAATATAACTGCAATTTCATTCACGATTTCTATGATGACTTTTCCTTATACTTAACCTCTGGTTTGCCATTATCTTCGCCAGGGTTAAAAACAGTGTTATTTCTGGCTTCAGAGATAATAAGCAGCTAAATGTTCTGCAATAAAAAGACACTTCAGCACAGATCGATAATGTTACGCTATCGATATAGTGAGACAGATCACACTAGATTACGCTTCCCGGTACGTTTCAATAGCGTTAAAAACCCGTTAATATCTTTAATAATCATATCATTAAACACCTCATAGCACATTTTTGTATAAATAAGATTGCCATTTGACGTAAGTGTGGATTCCCGATAAGTTGGGAATCCGCTGGAAGCTTTCTGGATGAGCTCTCTGCTCATCATATTTATGCAGTAATTGAGATTCCCTCTTACAGCAAGTCCTCAAACTTGCGTACCGATGCGAAAAGGATTTAAAGAGGGCGAATGCGAGGTGCAAACCCCGTCGCCATGCTCTTTCTGTGCCCGTGCGCAATCGGTATCGGAGGGTGTCCCGTAGAGCCTGGGGAGGTTCACTGATATGTTGTACGATAAATCCCTTGAGAGGGATAACTGTGGTTTCGGCCTGATCGCCCACATAGAAGGCGAACCTAGCCACAAGGTAGTGCGTACCGCTATACACGCACTGGCCCGAATGCAGCACCGCGGCGCGATCCTCGCCGACGGTAAAACCGGCGACGGTTGTGGCTTGCTGCTGCAAAAACCCGATCGTTTCTTCCGTATCGTTGCGGAAGAACGCGGCTGGCGTTTAGCCAAAAATTACGCCGTTGGGATGCTGTTCCTTAATAAAGATCCTGAACTGGCTGCTGCCTCACGCCGCATCGTTGAAGAAGAACTGCAACGTGAAACCCTGTCTATCGTCGGCTGGCGCGAAGTGCCAACTAACGAAGGGGTTCTCGGTGAAATCGCCCTCTCCTCGCTGCCCCGTATTGAACAAATTTTTGTTAACGCACCGGCAGGCTGGCGCCCGCGTGATATGGAACGTCGCCTGTTCATCGCGCGTCGTCGCCTTGAAAAACGCCTGCAGGATGATAAAGATTTTTACGTTTGCAGCCTGTCGAACCTGGTGAACATCTATAAAGGCCTGTGTATGCCGGCGGATTTGCCGCGCTTCTACCTGGACCTTGCGGACCTGCGTCTGGAGTCGGCAATCTGCCTGTTCCACCAGCGCTTCTCCACCAACACCGTGCCGCGCTGGCCGCTGGCGCAGCCGTTCCGCTACCTGGCGCACAACGGCGAAATCAACACCATCACCGGCAACCGCCAGTGGGCGCGCGCGCGTACCTATAAGTTCCAGACCCCGCTGATCCCCGATCTGCACGATGCCGCACCGTTCGTCAACGAAACGGGCTCGGACTCCAGCTCGATGGATAACATGCTGGAACTGCTGCTGGCAGGCGGGATGGATATCGTTCGCGCCATGCGCCTGCTCGTTCCGCCGGCCTGGCAGAACAACCCGGATATGGATCCGGAGCTGCGCGCGTTCTTCGACTTTAACTCCATGCACATGGAGCCGTGGGACGGCCCGGCGGGCATCGTCATGTCCGATGGGCGCTACGCTGCCTGTAACCTCGACCGTAACGGTCTGCGTCCGGCACGCTACGTCATCACCAAAGACAAGCTGATTACCTGCGCCTCCGAAGTGGGCATCTGGGATTACCAGCCTGACGAAGTGGTTGAAAAAGGCCGCGTCGGTCCAGGCGAACTGATGGTTATCGATACCCGCGGCGGCCGCATTCTGCACTCAGCAGAAACCGACGACGACCTGAAAAGCCGCCACCCTTACAAAGAGTGGATGGAGAAAAACGTTCGTCGCCTGGTGCCGTTCGAAGACCTGCCTGACGAAGACGTTGGCAGCCGCCAGCTGGATGACGATACGCTCGCCAGCTATCAGAAACAGTTTAACTACAGCGCTGAAGAGCTGGACTCCGTGCTGCGCGTGCTGGGCGAGAACGGTCAGGAAGCCGTCGGCTCCATGGGCGACGACACGCCGTTTGCCGTGCTCTCCAGCCAGCCGCGGATTATTTACGATTACTTCCGCCAGCAGTTCGCGCAGGTGACCAACCCGCCGATCGACCCGCTGCGTGAAGCGCACGTGATGTCTCTGGCCACCAGCATTGGCCGCGAAATGAACGTCTTCTGCGAAGCGGAAGGCCAGGCGCACCGCCTGAGCTTCAAATCGCCGATCCTGCTGTACTCTGATTTCAAACAGCTGACCACCATGGAAGAGGAGCACTATCGCGCCGATACCCTGGACATCACCTTCAACGCCGCGGAAACAACCCTGGCCGAGACGGTGAAGGCGCTGTGCGACAAAGCGGAGCAGATGGTACGCAACGGTACCGTGCTGCTGGTGCTGTCGGATCGCAACATTGCTAAAGACCGCCTGCCGGTACCGGCGCCTATGGCGGTCGGTGCTATCCAGACTCGCCTGGTCGATAAGAGCCTGCGCTGCGATGCCAACATCATTGTTGAAACCGCCAGCGCCCGCGACCCGCACCACTTCGCGGTCCTGCTGGGCTTCGGCGCAACGGCTATCTATCCGTATCTGGCCTATGAAACCCTGGCAAGACTGGTGGATAGCAAAGCCATCGAAAAAGACTACCGCACGGTGATGCTGAACTACCGGAACGGCATCAACAAAGGTCTCTACAAGATCATGTCGAAGATGGGTATTTCGACCATCGCGTCCTATCGCTGCTCGAAGCTGTTTGAAGCCGTTGGCCTGCATCGCGACGTTTCCGACCTCTGCTTCCTCGGCGTAGTCAGCCGCATCGGCGGCGCAGGCTTCGACGACTTCCAGCAGGACCTGCTGAATCTGTCGAAACGCGCCTGGCTGGTCCGCAAACCGCTGGACCAGGGCGGTCTGCTGAAATACGTTCACGGCGGCGAATATCACGCCTATAACCCGGACGTCGTACGCACCCTGCAGCAGGCGGTTCAGAGCGGTGAATACCGCGATTACCAGCAGTATTCTCAGCTGGTCAACGAGCGCCCGGCCGCTACGCTGCGCGATCTGCTGGCGCTGAATCCTGGCGACGAAGCGATCGATATCGCCCAAGTTGAGTCGGCAAAAGAGCTGTACAAACGCTTTGATACCGCGGCCATGTCTATCGGCGCATTAAGCCCGGAAGCGCATGAATCGCTGGCGGAAGCGATGAACGGCATCGGCGGCTTCTCCAACTCCGGCGAAGGCGGCGAAGACCCGGCGCGCTACGGCACCAACAAAGTGTCGCGCATCAAGCAGGTTGCCTCTGGCCGCTTCGGCGTCACCCCGGCTTACCTGGTTAACGCCGACGTTATTCAGATTAAAGTCGCTCAGGGCGCCAAACCGGGCGAAGGTGGCCAGCTGCCGGGTGATAAAGTCACTCCGTACATTGCCAAACTGCGCTACTCGGTACCGGGCGTGACGCTGATTTCACCGCCGCCGCATCACGATATTTACTCGATCGAAGATCTGGCGCAGCTGATTTTTGACCTGAAACAGGTCAATCCGAAAGCGATGATTTCAGTGAAGCTGGTCTCCGAACCGGGCGTTGGCACCATTGCCACCGGCGTGGCGAAAGCCTATGCCGACCTTATCACTATCGCCGGCTATGACGGCGGCACCGGCGCCAGCCCGCTCTCCTCGGTGAAATATGCGGGATGTCCGTGGGAGCTCGGTCTGGTAGAAACCCAGCAGGCGCTGGTAGCCAACGGCCTGCGGCATAAGATTCGCCTGCAGGTGGACGGCGGCCTGAAAACCGGCCTCGATATCATCAAAGCGGCGATCCTCGGCGCGGAAAGCTTCGGCTTCGGCACCGGTCCGATGGTAGCGCTGGGCTGTAAATACCTGCGTATTTGCCACCTGAACAACTGCGCAACCGGCGTAGCAACCCAGGATGACAAACTGCGTAAGAACCACTACCACGGCCTGCCGTTCAAAGTGACCAACTACTTTGAATTCATCGCCCGCGAAACCCGCGAGCTGATGGCTCAGCTGGGCGTGAAGCGTCTGGTGGATCTGATCGGTCGCACCGATCTGCTGAAGGTGCTGGACGGCTTTACCGCGAAGCAGCAGAAGCTGGATCTGTCAAAACTGCTGGAAACCGCCGAGCCGCATGCGGGCAAAGCGCTGTACTGCACCGAGAACAACCCGCCGTTTGATAACGGCGTGCTGAACGCGCAGCTGCTGCAGCAGGCAAAACCGTTCGTTGACGGCAAGCAGAGCAAAACGTTCTGGTTTGATATCCGCAACACCGACCGCTCCGTTGGCGCCTCGCTGTCCGGCTATATTGCCCAGACTCACGGCGACCAGGGGCTGGCTGCCGACCCGATTACCGCCCATTTCAGCGGTACCGCGGGCCAGAGCTTCGGCGTGTGGAATGCCGGCGGCGTGGAGCTGCACCTGACCGGTGATGCGAACGACTACGTCGGTAAAGGTATGGCCGGCGGCCTGCTCGCCATTCGTCCTCCGGTGGGCTCCGCCTTCCGCAGCCACGAGGCGAGCATCATCGGCAATACCTGCCTGTACGGCGCGACCGGCGGTCGTCTGTACGCGGCGGGTCGCGCAGGTGAACGTTTTGCGGTGCGTAACTCCGGTGCCATCACCGTCGTTGAAGGCATTGGCGATAACGGCTGCGAATATATGACCGGCGGCATCGTCTGCGTGATCGGTAAAACCGGCGTCAACTTTGGCGCAGGGATGACCGGCGGCTTCGCCTACGTGCTGGATGAAGCCGGCGACTTCCGTAAACGCGTGAACCCGGAGCTGGTGGAAGTGCTGGACGTTGACTCTCTGGCTATCCACGAGGAGCATCTGCGCGGTTTGATTACCGAACACGTGCAGCTGACCGGCTCGTCGCGCGGGGAAGAGATCCTGGCCAACTGGCCGGCCTTCTCGGCGAAATTCGCGCTGGTTAAACCAAAGTCCAGCGATGTTAAAGCACTGTTGGGTCACCGTAGTCGTAGCGCAGCAGAGCTGCGTGTGCAGGCGCAGTAAGGAATTCAGATGAGCCAGAACGTATACCAGTTTATCGACTTACAGCGCGTTGATCCGCCAAAGAAGCCGCTGAAGATCCGCAAAATTGAATTTGTTGAGATTTACGAGCCGTTTTCAGAGGGCCAGGCTAAGGCGCAGGCAGACCGCTGCCTCTCCTGCGGCAACCCGTACTGCGAATGGAAGTGCCCGGTTCACAACTACATCCCTAACTGGCTGAAGCTGGCCAATGAAGGTCGTATTTTTGAAGCGGCTGAGCTGTCGCATCAAACCAACACCCTGCCGGAAGTGTGCGGCCGCGTGTGCCCGCAGGACCGTCTGTGTGAAGGTTCCTGTACGCTGAACGATGAGTTTGGCGCCGTGACCATCGGCAATATCGAGCGCTACATCAACGATAAAGCGTTCGAGATGGGCTGGCGTCCCGACCTTTCCGGCGTCAAGCCGGTCGGCAAAACGGTCGCCATCATTGGCGCGGGCCCGGCGGGCCTCGCCTGTGCTGACGTCCTGACCCGCAACGGCGTGAAGGCGGTGGTGTTCGACCGCCATCCGGAAATCGGCGGCCTGCTGACCTTCGGCATTCCGGCATTTAAGCTGGAAAAAGAGGTCATGACCCGCCGCCGGGAAATTTTCACCGGCATGGGGATTGAGTTCAAACTCAACGTTGAAGTGGGCCGCGACGTTCAGCTCGACGAGCTGCTGAAAGAGTACGATGCCGTGTTCCTCGGCGTCGGTACCTATCAGTCGATGCGCGGCGGGCTGGAAAACGAAGATGCGAACGGCGTGTATGATGCGCTGCCGTTCCTGATCGCCAACACCAAGCAGACGATGGGCTTTGGCGAAACGCCGGACGAGCCGTACGTCAGCATGGAAGGCAAGCGCGTCGTGGTTCTCGGCGGTGGCGACACCGCAATGGACTGCGTGCGTACCTCTATCCGCCAGGGCGCTACTCACGTTATCTGCGCCTACCGCCGTGACGAAGAGAACATGCCGGGCTCGAAACGCGAAGTCAAAAACGCGCGTGAAGAGGGCGTGGAGTTCCAGTTCAACGTTCAGCCGCTGGGCGTTGAGGTGAATGCCAACGGTAAAGTGTGCGGCGTGAAGATGGCGCGCACCGAGATGGGCCAGCCGGATGCGAAGGGCCGCCGTCGGGCCGAAATCGTTGCCGGTTCCGAGCACGTCATTCCGGTCGATGCGGTAGTTATGGCGTTTGGCTTCCGTCCGCACAGCATGGAATGGCTGGCGAAACACAGCGTTGAGCTCGACTCACAGGGTCGTATTATTGCCCCTGAAGGTAACGAAAACGCGTTCCAGACCAGCAACCCGAAGATCTTCGCCGGCGGCGATATCGTGCGCGGTTCTGACCTGGTGGTGACGGCGATTGCCGAAGGTCGCAAAGCGGCTGACGGGATCCTCAACTACCTGGAAGTGTAACGCCAGGGCCCGGATAGCCGCTTATCCGGGTCGCCAAAAAAAGCCCGATGGTTTGTTGCCATCGGGCTTTTTCTATTTCGCCAGCAGGCTGGCGCTAACTTTGATCACCACCTTTTTGATCTCAGCCGCCTGCGTCACCGCGCAGCCCGGTTTATGCGGTTCATCGGGCATAAATACCGCAAACATACCGGCCTGCAGGGTCAATACCTGTTCGCCGTCAATACTTCGACACAGCTGATAATCATCCTCGTCGTGCGCGTCTTCGCACTCGCGAGCGGCTCCCGCTACGCCGAAAAATATCCGCTCTTCCCCCGCCAGCAGGATCTGAATATCAATAAACCGCGTATGCAGCTCCGCCTTTTTCTCTGCCGGCCCCCCGGTACTGAACCGCATCACGTTCATAAATACGCTGTCACCCTGCAGCTCGTAGCGCCCCGGCGCGATGCTTTGCAGGTCGTGAGCCTGCGCCAGAAGAATTGCCTGCGCCAGCGCCGGCGGAAGGCCGGCAGCGAATGGCTGGTGAACATTGCCCAAAATCATTGCTTATCTCCCTGTCCCCATAATGCCGCGCCCAGCAGGCCCGCATCGTGCCGGTAGTAAGCTTCCCGCAGCGGGACATGATAGACCGCGGGTTCCTGTAACAGATAGTCGTTAACCAGAGGCAGATAGCCGCCGGCAAGACCCACGCTGCCGCCAACCACCACGAGCTGACAGTCGGTCACGGCTTTCAGGTCGGCAATCAGCCGCGCCAGCGCTTGCGCCGAGCGCCGGATAAGCCGCTCCGCCTGCGGGTTTCCCTGTGCCGCACGGCTAAAGATAGCTTTCGCGTCCAGCCCGCTCAGCTCGCCCTCTGCGGCTGCCGCAATACCGCGCCCTGACGCGACCGCTTCCACGCAGCCTGTACGCCCGCAGCCGCAGCGCGGGCCGTGGGGATCCGCCAGTGTATGGCCACAATGCCCGGCCAGGCCGCCGCTTCCGATATGCAGCCTGCCGCGGCTAACCACTCCGCCGCCGACCCCCGTCGACACGGTTAAAAAGAGCATCTCACCCACTTTCTCCGGCAGCGCCTGATACTCCGCCCAAGCCGCCGCCTGAGCATCGTTGAGCGCGATGCCGGGTAGCCCGGTGAGCGTGGACAGGCAGTCGACCAGAGGAAAATACGCCAGGCCGCCAAGATTAGCCGGGTTGATGGCGGTTAAGGTTCCGCGCCGGATGATACCGGTTGAGGCCACGGCAAAACGCTCTGCGCGCGCGGCCAGCGGGGCAACGAGCTCTTCTAACGCAGCGGCTAGCGCCGCCGCCGTTCGGCTGGCCGGAGTGGGCATTTCACGGCGATCCAGCAGCGCAAGCTCATCGCCCACCAGCCCCGCAGCCAGCTTCGTCCCGCCGATATCTATCGCCAGCGTGCTCATGGTGCCGCCTTTTTCAGCGCCGCGTTATACCATTCACAGATATGCTCCAGACGGGTAATCGCCGAGCCAACGGTAACCGCCCACGCGCCGTTACGCATTGCCTCCCCCGCCAGCTCCGGCGTGTTGTAGCGCCCTTCCGCAATCACCCGACAGCCCGCCGCGTGCAGGGCGCGCACCAGCGCGAGATCCGGCGCCTGCGGCGTTTCCCCGCCGGTGTAGCCCGACAGCGTGGTACCAATAATCTCCGCCCCCAGCCGCCGGCAGGAGAGGCCATCTTCAGGAGATGAGCAGTCGGTCATCGCCAGCTTATTGCGCTGATGGATCTTCGCCAGCAGCGCCGCTACCGGCACCGGCCGCGGGCGATCGGTGCCGTCGATGGCGATGATATCCGCCCCAGCCTGCGCCAGGGCGTCCACGTCCTCGAGAAACGGCGTGATGCGCACCGCCGAATCCGTCAGGTCGCGTTTGAGGATGCCGATAATCGGTATCGTCACCGCAGCCCGGGTCGCGCGGAGGTTCTCCACGCCTTCAATACGTAACGCCACCGCCCCGGCTCGTTCAGCGGCGAGCGCCATGGCGGCAACGATGGGCGGCGTATCCAGCGGGCTGCCGGGGACCGGCTGACAGGAAACGATTAATCCACCGTTGGCGCTGATGCGGGTATCGAGTAGTTCAAGCAAAGACATGATGACTCCCTGGCAAAGACAATCGCCCGGCATGCCGCCGGGCACAGGTTAGCGGATTTTCATTAGGCCACGTTTGCGCGCACCCGACGGCGCGGCGCCGCTGAACGGCAGACCGTCAATCGCGTCGTGGGTCCGCAAGGCTTCGGGACGGATCCAGCGCTGAACGCGGGAGGGCATATCCAGGCCAATAAGCAGGATCACGACGAAGGTCAGGCCGAAGGAAAGCGATCCCAGGGTCGTGCCGAGATCCATTCGCTGCGCGATCAGGGCGCCAAGCACCGGGGCAATCGCTCCGCCCAGCGCCCCCACGTTGTAGGTAAAACCTAATCCGGCCGCACGCTTGTCGGTATCGAAGTAGCCGCCAATCAGCTTTGGCAGGATCCCGGAGATCCCCTGCCCCAGCATCTGCTGGAAAAACAGTAGCAGGCCAAGGACCCAGACGTTTGTGCCACCGATAGCAAAGACGGGAATAATGAGGAGCTGTGACGCAAGCAGGCTGTAAACATAGGCTTTTCGCGTGCCCAGCCAGTCGCCGAGAAAGCCGCCGACGCAGCAGCCAACCGCGGCGCCAAAGCCGCTAAAGAACAGCACCTGCGCGACGGTAGTATGATCGTAAGCCAGATCCGTCTTGAGATAGGTTGGCAGAAGCGCCTGAATGGGCCATGAATACAGGAAGGCAAACAGCACAACGACCATCAGCGTCACGCCGGTCGGCCAGCGGTTGCCGCTACTTTGCACCATAAAGCTGATAAATATAGCCGCGCACAGCAGCCCCAGGACCACCACTATTCCGGCATTTTGCAGTTCACCCGCGAAGCAGAACCACAGCGCCGTTGCCGCAGCGAGGGTCAGGAAAATATTTATCACCCGGTGTTTTCCGCAGTACAGAATATCGACCATCGTGAGCACCGGCGTTTTTCCGGCATGCTTCTGCTGCCAGTCTTCCGCTTCCGGAATGTTTTTTCGCAGCCACAGCGCAAAAACAATCGGTACGATACCGATGAAAAATAGCGCTCGCCATCCCCAAACGGGAACCACCAGGCTATAGACCTGTGCAGCAACGACCGCCCCTACTGAGAAGCCGGAGATCAAGAATCCGCTGGCCTTATTGCGTAGCTTTTGGGGCCAGCTTTCAATAACGTAGGTAGCGCTGGAACCATACTCCCCCGCCATCCCCATGCCGATCACCAGCCGGGCGATAAACAGGGTGGTGTAGCCCGACGAAAATCCGCAGGCCAGGGTGCCCACCGAAAAAAGAATAATGCTGCTGACCATCGCCAGCCGCCGTCCATAGCGATCGCCCATCGCCCCGAGCATCAGCCCGCCAAACCAGCGCGAGATGAAGGCCGCAGAGATAAGACTCGCCGCCTCAACGGTGGTCAGGCCGAAGTCTCCCTGGATTTCCGTCAACACCAGGGCGATTAATACAAAATCAAAACCATCAAGCAAATACCCCAGCCAGGCGGCGGAGAAAGCCCGCCACTGCGCCCGGTTGAGATGGCGATACCACGGGATGTTCTGGGTCGTTGTGCTCATTTTACTCTCCCGCGATGGGTCAGACCCACGCTTGGTTTCTCATGTCAGATGCCGCTATCACCCATCTGGCATATCAATGTTGTCACCCGGACGGAAGGGCTACTGCCGCTCTCCGGGCGTTGCTCCACTCTCATAGCGCGGAGGCTATCCTCAACCCAGATGCTGCCTCTCTTGCTGCAGCTGCTGCGCCAGCGCCTTCAGCTCCGGCAGGAATTTCTCATCCACCGGCGCGAATGGCCTACGGCACAGCGGTTCAGCAACGACGTCCATATAGTGAAGAACGGTTTTAAGCCCGCGGAACACGCCGGTTTTGATCAGCAGGTCGATGACCTTATTACATTCAGCCTGCAGCCTCTGCGCCTGCGCGATATCGCCGGCCTGAAGCGCTTTAACGATCCCCTTATAGCGCCAGCCCATAATGTTGTAGGTGCTGCCGATCCCGCCGTCTGCGCCGGCCAGCAGCCCGGAGGCAAAGATTTCGTCAAAGCCGTTGTACAGTACCAAATCCGGATGCGACCGGCGGATCTGCTCCATCTGGTAGAGATCGCCGGAAGTCTGCTTCAGCGCGCCCACGCCCGGGAGCGTCACCAGGGTGCCTATCTGATCGAGCGTCAGCTTCACGCCGCTGAGCACCGGGATGTTATAGACCACCATCGGCAGGCCATTAGCGGAATCAATAATCGCCTGATAGTGAGTACAGTGTTCTTCAAAGCTGAACGGATAGTAGAACGGCGTCACCGCAGATACCGCGTCGTAGCCGTAACCTTCGGCAGCCTGCGCAAGCTGCTGGCTTTCCATTGTGCTGACGCAGCCGACATGGGCAATCAGCGTCATCTTCCCCTGCGCTTCTTCAGCCACAATTTCCAGCACCTGCTGGCGCTCAGCGCTGGTCTGCACGAACGCCTCGCCGGTAGAACCGCCAACGTAGAGCCCGTCTATCCCCTGATTGAGATTAAAACGCACCAGCCGCCGCAGGCTGTCTTGATCCAGCTTTTGCTGCCCGTCAAACGGCGTCAGCAGTGCCGCCATTACCCCACGTAAATTTACCGCCATAGAGACCTCGTCGCGTTATTTGTTGTGATTAACTATGTACCTTTATACCTGTTATACCAGAACAAATAAGCAGCAGCCTCATACCAAACGCTTATTATGCGATCTGCTTCACTAAACGATCCTGAGGATCCTTAGACGGATTTACGCGGCTGTTTTTTCTTGCCGAAGGCGTGCCAGGTGGCGGAGACGCTGTTGAGGTGGGTTTGCAGAGCGCGATCGGCTTCATCCGGATCGCGGCGGCGAATGGCGGTAACGATATCGATATGCTGTTGATAGCTTAGATTATTATGCTCATGAAGTTCCCCTTCAGGAACCTTAGGGCGCGCGGCGATGAGCCAGTCGAGGAGCGCAACGTGGATGGCCATGAAAATCGGATTGCCGGGAATTTCCGCCAGCACGCGGTGGAACTCAACGTCTGAACGGATAAACAGCGTATTGTCATCCAGCGACTGGCTGTTGATCTCAAGAGCCTGTACCAGCTTTTCAAGCTGTTCATCGCTGGCATGCTCAGCCGCGTAGCGAACCAGGCTGGATTCAAAAAACAGACGCAGCTGCTCGAAATGCGCGATTCCGCCGGGATGGGAGAGGAAATCTTTCGCCATACCGGAGAGCTCTCCGATGATGGTGTCGGCAGAAGGCCGAGAAACGCGGGCCCGTTCTCCGTTGCTAATCTGCACCAGACCTTTACGCTTTAGCGCCGCCAGCGCTTCACGTACCGACGGGCGGCCGACGTTGAAAAATGTCATCAGCTCCCGCTCTGAGGGGAGCTGATCGCCTTCGGCAAACTCGCGTCGGCGAATCATTTGCTCCAGCTCTTCTTCGACCATCTCGGACAGTTTTTTACGCGTCAGCGGCCGGCTACGCAGCGAGCGTCCGACGTTATCAGCAGTACTTTCAGCGTGCGTATCCGATGCTTTCATAGTGTCCATAGGTAGCGAAGAGTGACAAATGTGACAGCAGATTCATCATATCATAGGAACATCTGGCGGGTGAAGTTAACGGCGGTCAGGGCAGAACGGCAGCTGACGATGAGTGAGACCGCTGGATTCAGGCGCAGGATGATATAAAAAAGCAGGGCCTGATGGCCCTGCCTGGAGAATTACTTCACGACGCGTAGCGCCGGTCGCCCGCCGCGAGGCGGCGGCGTGTCATCAGGGTCATCCTCGTGATTATCCGGCTTATCGCCGTCAATCACTGACATCACCGTTTCGTTCTCGTTGCTTGACGATGCTTCGTCATCATTCAGGCTGATGGCGTCCTCATCGTAAGCCGCTTCCGGCTCGAACATGGTCCCTGCGCCGTTTTCACGCGCGTAGATAGCCAGTACGGCAGCCAGCGGTACGGAGACATTGCGCGGAACGCCGCCAAAGCGGGCGTTGAAGCGCACTTCATCGTTAGCCAGCTCCAGATTCCCGACGGCACGCGGAGCAATGTTAAGAACGATTTGTCCGTCGCGCGCATACTCCATCGGAACCATAACGTCCGGCAAAGTGACATCGACGACCAGATGCGGAGTCAGCTGGTTATCCAGCAGCCACTCATAGAACGCCCGTAGCAGATACGGGCGACGCGGCGTTAGCTGCGATACATCCATCGGTTAGCCTCGACCGAGTCGCATTTCACGCTCGGGTTCAGTTAAGGAAGCCAGGAAGGAGTCACGTTCAAATACGCGAGTCATATAGCCCTTGAGCTCCTTCGCACCCGCGCCAATCACTTCGACGCCGAGTACCGGTAAACGCCACAGCAGCGGTGCAAGGTAGCAGTCTACCAGGCTGAACTCGTCGCTCAGGAAATAAGGCTTCTGGGTGAAGACTGGCGCAATCGCCTGCAGCTCTTCACGCAGCTGCTTACGCGCGTTATCAGCCTGTGCGGCGGTGCCGGTCTGAATGGTATTCATCAGCGAATACCAGTCTTTTTCGATACGTTGCATGTACAGACGGCTTTCACCACGCGCCACCGGATAAACCGGCATTAACGGCGGATGTGGGAAACGCTCATCCAGATATTCCATAATGATGCGGGATTCCCACAGAGTGAGCTCACGATCCACCAGCGTCGGTACGCTTTGATTTGGGTTGAGGTCAATCAGATCCTGAGGTGGGTTATCCTTCTCCACGTGTTCTATCTCAAAACTAACACCTTTTTCTGCCAGCACGATGCGGACTTGGTGGCTATAGATGTCAGTAGGACCAGAAAACAGCGTCATTACCGAACGTTTGTTGGCAGCGACAGCCATGAAAACCTCCAGGTATATTCAGAATTTTGTACTGCTACCAGCCACGCATGGCTAGCCAGATGTAAAAACCCCATTCGCGGGAAGAGATTCTCGTTTATGAAAGAAACAAAAAACGAACAATCACCAGCATTTGGGCAGAAAATTGGATGATAGTTTACCAGATCTTGACGACGTTGTGGTGAGGGGATTCTGGAAATGCTGAAAAAGTGGTAAGAATGGGTGACTTCGCCATGGAAAGCGGCCGTTTTATCCATAAAAAAACCCGCCGAAGCGGGTTTTTTCGCAAATTGTTCTGCGTGAGCAGAAAACAATTAACGTTTGGAGAACTGAGGACGACGACGTGCTTTACGCAGACCGACTTTCTTACGTTCAACCTGACGAGCATCACGAGTAACGAAACCAGCTTTACGCAGTTCGCCACGCAGGGACTCATCATACTCCATCAGAGCGCGGGTGATACCGTGACGGATCGCACCAGCCTGACCAGAGATACCACCACCTTTAACGGTGATGTACAGATCCAGTTTCTCAACCATGTCGACCAGTTCCAGCGGCTGACGAACTACCATGCGGGCAGTTTCACGACCGAAGTACTGTTCCAGAGAACGTTGGTTGATAACGATTTTGCCGTTGCCCGGTTTGATGAAAACGCGAGCTGCGGAACTTTTGCGGCGACCAGTGCCGTAGTATTGATTTTCAGCCATTGCCTATAATCCCGATTAGATGTCAAGAACTTGCGGTTGCTGTGCCGCGTGGTTGTGCTCGTTACCCGCGTAAACTTTCAGTTTACGGTACATAGCACGACCCAGCGGGCCTTTTGGCAGCATGCCTTTAACCGCGATTTCAATCACACGCTCAGGACGGCGAGCAATCATCTCTTCAAAGGTCGCTTCTTTGATACCACCGATGTGGCCGGTGTGGTGGTAATACATTTTGTCTTCGCGCTTGTTGCCGGTTACAGCAACTTTTTCTGCGTTCAGAACGATGATGTAATCACCAGTATCAACGTGCGGAGTGTATTCCGCTTTATGCTTACCGCGCAGGCGCAGAGCCAGTTCGGAAGCCAGACGGCCCAGAGTTTTACCGGTCGCGTCAACAACATACCAGTCGCGTTTTACGGTTTCTGGTTTAGCTGTAAAAGTTTTCATTAAAAGCTTACCCAAATAATAAGTTACACGTTGGTGAACACCCAAACGTTTAGTCAGTTGAGGTTCACACGACATTGTCCAGCAAACCTACCCCTTCGAATAGCCTATGCCGGCACATAGAAAGTTTTGGGAAAAAAACCTTCTCGTAACGTGGGGTCGCAAGATTATAGAGAAGTCACGTACAAAGATCGACCCCTTTATGTGATTTGGATTGGGTTTTTTCGCCAGCGGAGCGGGCCCTCGCGCATCTGCGTCAGCCCTCTCCCGCCGGGAGAGGGAGAAAGACGCGTTACGGCATATGAGGACGCTTTAAATACTCCTCGCTCTGCATCTCCTGCAGGCGAGACAGGCAGCGCTGGAACTCGAACTTCAGGCGTTCGCCCTGGTAAATTTCGTGCAGCGGCACCGCCGCGCTGACCGCCAGCTTAACGTGGCGCTCGTAGAATTCATCAACCAGCGCAATGAAGCGCCGCGCCTCGCTCTCCAGCTGCGTCGTCATAACCGGAACATCAAATAGCATAACGGTATGGAACAGGCGAGACAGCGCAATATAGTCATGCTGGCTCCTCGCATCGACGCACAGCGTCGTGAACGATGCCGCCAGGGTCTGGTTCTCCACGCCGAGCGTGGGCAGAGGACGGTGGTTAATCTCCAGCGTCGGCGTCTGCTCGCGCCTCGCGCCGGCCAACGCCAGCCACAGCTTATCCATCTGCTGCCGGGTCTGCTCGTTGAGCGGCGATAGCCAGAGGTGGGCCTGGGTGAGCGTGCGTAAACGATAATCAATGCCCGCATCGACGTTCATGATATCGCAATGCTGCTTGATCGCCTCGATAGCCGGCAGGAAGCGGGCGCGCTGCAGGCCGTTACGGTACAGATCGTCCGGGGGAATATTAGAGGTCGCCACCAGCGTGATGCCGCGTGCAAACAGCGCCTTCATTAACCCACCCAGCAGCATGGCATCGGTAATGTCTGAAACAAAAAACTCATCAAAGCACAGCACATCGGTTTCCGCCTTGAAGCGGTCGGCAAGGATCTCCAGCGGGTCGCTGTGCCCCTGCAGGGCAATCAGCTCTTCATGAACGCGCAGCATAAAGCGGTGAAAGTGCAGGCGCTGCTTACGCTCGCCGGGCAGGCTCTGATAAAAGAGGTCCATCAGCCAGGTTTTACCGCGCCCCACGCCACCCCACATGTACAGACCGCGGGCGGAGCCCGTTTCAGGCGCTGGCTCACGCTTGCCCAGCAGTTTGCCAAATTTCGCCCGCAGGCCGCCGCTTTGCGGCGTCGGGGCGGGTTTTGCCTGCAGTTCATGATAGATGGTATCGAGGCGTTTTACCGCCTCTTGCTGGACGTCGTCAGGCTGATGAGAGCCCTCTTTGAGAGCTAAAAGGTAACGCGATGTTGGGGACAGGCTTTGCATGATCTAATTGTTATTCCTTGAAAATCGTAACGTCAAAGCTCACGATTGTCGAAAAAAAGGCCGTTCTACACTACGCGATGATACGCCAGGATTCCACTTCTGTGGAATTAGCGGTTATAGTGGCACTATCGGGCGCAGGCGGAGAGCCTCATAGCCACCCTACGGAACCACAAAACAACGGGAGATGTACATGACCTGGGAATATGCGCTAATTGGGCTAGTTGTCGGTATCATCATCGGTGCCGTCGCCATGCGTTTTGGCAACCGCAAATTACGTCAACAGCAGGCGCTGCAG
The DNA here is from genome assembly GCF_030078455.1 of Klebsiella sp. Ech2A. Lineage (NCBI taxonomy): Bacteria > Pseudomonadati > Pseudomonadota > Gammaproteobacteria > Enterobacterales > Enterobacteriaceae > Klebsiella > Klebsiella sp. Ech2A. The sequence continues at coordinate 73,207 of NZ_JAQGFU010000002.1, forward strand.
TTCGAACTCGAAAAGAATAAAACAGAGCTTGAAGAGTATCGTGAAGAGCTGGTCAGCCATTTTGCGCGCAGCGCTGAACTGCTGGATAACATGGCCGATGACTATCGCCAGCTGTACCAGCATATGGCAAAAAGCTCCAGCAGCCTGCTGCCGGATACCATGGCGGAGGCTAATCCGTTCCGCAACCGCCTGGCTGAATCAGAAGCCGGTAACGATCAGGCGCCGGTGCAGATGCCGCGTGACTATTCTGAAGGCGCATCCGGCCTGCTGCGCGGTGGTGCAAAACGCGACTAATCCTGCGGTTAGCGTAAAAATATTTTCCGGGCGCACTCTTTGCGCCCGTCTTCCCCCCTACATCCCAGCTACAATTTAAAACATTGACCACGTTGTTACCTGGTCGAAAATTCAATAACATCAGGCCATTCGGGACGATTTTCCACACACCTCAGGTTACGAGAGCCAGCATCTAATGAAGAAACAGACTTTGCTGTTGAGTGCGTTAGCGTTAAGCATCGGGTTATCGTTGTCCGTTGTACCTACGGCTACGGCGTCGATACCCACGCAGGTACCGGGCCAGGGGGCAGTGCCGAGCCTGGCGCCGATGCTGGAAAAAGTGCTGCCTGCGGTGGTTAGCGTCCAGGTTGAAGGCACCGCCTCTCCTGCGCAAAACATGCCGGAAGAGCTGAAAAAATACTTTGGCGACAATGCGCCACAGGAGCAGGCACAGCCTTTTGAGGGGCTCGGCTCCGGCGTTATCATCGACGCCGAAAAAGGCTATGTGCTGACCAATAATCACGTCATCAGCCAGGCGCAAAAGATAAGCGTCCAGCTCAACGATGGCCGCGAGTTTGACGCGAAGCTGGTCGGCAGCGACGATCAAAGCGATATCGCCCTGCTGCAGCTGCTAAAACCATCCCATCTGACGCAAATCGCCATCGCCGATTCCGATAAGCTGCGCGTGGGTGATTTCGCCGTCGCCGTCGGCAACCCCTTCGGCCTCGGGCAGACCGCTACCTCAGGCATCATCTCCGCCCTCGGGCGCAGCGGCCTGAACCTGGAAGGGCTGGAGAACTTCATTCAGACCGATGCCTCTATTAACCGCGGTAACTCCGGCGGCGCTCTGCTGAACCTGAATGGCGAACTGATTGGTATCAACACGGCCATTCTGGCACCGGGCGGCGGCAGCGTCGGCATCGGTTTTGCCATCCCCAGCAACATGGCGAAAACCCTCGCTCAGCAGCTGATTCAGTTTGGTGAAATCAAACGCGGCCTGCTGGGAATTAAAGGTACTGAAATGAGCGCCGATATCGCTAAGGCGATGAACATCGACGTTCAGCGCGGCGCTTTCGTCAGCGAAGTGCTGCCGAACTCCGGTTCAGCGAAAGCGGGGATTAAATCCGGGGACGTGATTGTCAGCATGAACGACAAGCCGCTCAACAGCTTTGCCGAGCTGCGTTCGCGTATCGCCACCACCGAGCCGGGAACCAAAGTGAAGCTGGGGCTTCTGCGCGACGGTAAGCCGGTGAATGTTGAGGTCACCCTGGATAAGAGCACCTCTTCCAGCGCCAGCGCCGAGCTGATTATACCCGCCCTGCAGGGCGCGTCGCTGAGCGATGGCCAGATGAAGGACGGTACCAAAGGCGTGGTGGTTGATAGCGTCGATAAGGCCAGCCCTGCGGCACAGGTCGGCCTGCACAAGGACGATATTATCATCGGCCTTAACCGCGAGCGCATTAGCACTATCGCCGAGCTGCGCAAGGTGCTGGAGAGTAAGCCGGCGGTGATCGCGCTTAACGTGATGCGCGGTAACGAAAGCATCTATCTCCTGCTGCGCTAATGCGCGGGTCCGGAATCGGGCAACGGGACGCGCCCTGCGTCCCGGTAACGTGAAAGACGACGCCGGTAAGTCGTGTTATGCTGCGCCTGTCCATTCATTAACGATACCTGCATCATGCCTGGAAAGCTTTTACGTTCAGTACTCATTGGTTTGATCGTCGGGGGACTGCTGCTGGCCGCAATGCCCTCGCTGCGTCAATGGCATCTGTCGACGACGACCCAGTACGATAGCGCGGACGAATCGCCCGCCAGCTATAATCCTGCCGTTCGCCGGGCTGCGCCTGCGGTGGTTAACGTCTATAACCGTGCCCTCAACGGCACCAGCCACAATCAGCTGACCCTGGGTTCCGGCGTCATCATGGACCAGCGCGGGTATATTCTGACCAATAAGCACGTTATTAACGACGCTGACCAGATCATCATCGCGCTGCAGGACGGCCGCGTCTTTGAAGCCCTGCTGGTCGGTTCTGATACCCTGACCGATCTTGCGGTATTAAAAATCAACGCCAACGGCGGCCTGCCGGTTATTCCGATTAATCCGAAACGCGTGCCGCATATTGGCGATGTGGTTCTGGCGATTGGTAACCCGTATAACCTCGGGCAAACCATTACCCAGGGGATTATCAGCGCTACCGGTCGTATCGGCCTTAACCCGACGGGCCGACAAAACTTCCTGCAAACCGATGCCTCTATCAACCACGGCAACTCCGGCGGCGCGCTGGTTAATTCGCTGGGCGAGCTGATGGGCATTAACACGCTCTCATTTGATAAAAGCAACGACGGCGAAACGCCGGAAGGGATCGGTTTTGCTATCCCCTTCCAGCTAGCGACTAAGATCATGGATAAGCTGATCCGCGACGGCCGCGTGATCCGCGGCTATATCGGTATTAGCGGCCGTGAGATCGCGCCGCTACATGCGCAGGGCGGCGGGATCGATCAGCTGCAGGGGATCGTCGTGAACGACGTTGCGCCCGAGGGGCCTGCGGCCCAGGCCGGGATCCGCGCCAACGACGTGATCATCTCGGTCAATGACAAGCCCGCGGTTTCCGCCCTCGAAACCATGGATCAGGTTGCTGAGATCCGCCCGGGTTCAGAAATTCCGGTGGTGATCATGCGCGAAGATAAGAAAATCACCCTGCATATCGCCGTTCAGGAATACCCGGCAACCAACTAGCTGCCATAAAAAAACCGGAGCAGGGTTTGCTCCGGTTTTTTATTCACATCTCAATCTTATTTATTAACGAAATCTTCGCCCAAGGCGATATCTTTCTTCAGCGTATCGAGCATGCCTTCCAGCGCCTGTTGTTCAAACGCGCTGAGCGTGCCAATCGAACGGCGCTCTTCTACACCATTTTTGCCCAACAGCAGCGGCTGTGAGAAGAAGCGCGCGTACTGGCCATCGCCTTCAACATAGGCGCATTCCACCACGCCCTTCTCGCCCTGCATCGCACGGACCAGCGAGAGGCCGAAACGCGCGGCCGCCTGGCCCATAGAGAGGGTTGCCGATCCGCCACCGGCTTTGGCCTCAACGACTTCGGTGCCGGCGTTTTGAATACGTTTCGTCAGGTCTGCCACCTCTTGTTCGCTGAAGCTTACGCCAGCAATCTGTGACAGTAACGGCAGGATAGTGACGCCAGAGTGGCCGCCAATCACCGGCACTTCGACATCAGATGAGGATTTACCTTTCAGCTCAGCAACAAAGGTATTAGAGCGGATGATGTCCAGCGTGGTGACGCCAAACAGCTTGTTCTTATCGTAAACGCCGGCTTTTTTCAGCACTTCTGCCGCAATGGCCACCGTCGTGTTCACCGGGTTGGTAATAATACCGATGCAGGCCTGCGGGCTGGTTTTGGCAATCTGCTGAACCAGATTTTTCACGATACCGGCGTTAACGTTAAATAAATCGGAGCGATCCATTCCTGGCTTGCGCGCAACGCCAGCGGAAATCAGCACCACATCAGCGCCTTCGAGCGCCGGGGTTGCGTCTTCACCGGAGAAACCTTTGATTTTTACATCGGTAGGGATATGGCTAAGATCAACCGCCACGCCCGGGGTTACCGGGGCAATGTCGTACAACGAGAGTTCTGAACCTGAAGGCAGTTGGGTCTTAAGTAGTAGGGCAAGCGCCTGGCCGATTCCACCAGCGGCGCCGAGGACTGCAACTTTCATCCTAAACTCCTTATTATGGTTAATATAGTCTTTCGTTACTCCGTCGCCTGGACCTTAATTCACAAGATGAACAATTACAATAAGTATGGTTGAAGAATGCGTTCTGGTGCGCAGCGATGCATCCGCTTCGCATTTTCATCCCTGAGACTGGCCATCCAGCAAAGCGTAGTACCGGACCGACTAGTGGTTACAATACACCCAGCCTGTTCGGCAAAACAACACCAACCTCATAACATTTAATTTACTTTTACAGCTATTTACGCCCCGTGATGAAGGCATGTTCCTTAGCAGGGTTATTTGCTAAAATATGCCCCCTTCATAACATTATTTACTTTATCCCCTTGCGGATTATTTGCATAAAAATTCATGATTATGCATAATGATGTTGTTTTTACCACCATAATCTGGGTGACTTATGCGAAGTTCGGCAAAACAAGAAGAACTGGTTAAAGCATTTAAACTGCTGCTTAAAGAAGAAAAATTCAGCTCTCAAGGTGAAATCGTTCAGGCGCTGCAGGAAGAAGGTTTCGATAATATCAATCAATCGAAAGTCTCGCGCATGCTCACAAAATTTGGCGCGGTACGCACCCGCAATGCCAAAATGGAAATGGTTTACTGTCTGCCTGCCGAGCTTGGCGTTCCGACGACGTCCAGCCCGCTGAAAAACCTGGTACTGGACATCGACTATAACGACGCCGTCGTGGTTATCCATACCAGCCCAGGCGCGGCGCAGCTCATCGCGCGTCTTCTCGACTCCCTGGGTAAAGCGGAAGGCATCCTCGGCAGTATTGCCGGCGATGACACCATCTTTACCACCCCGGCCAGAGGCTTTACCGTCAAAGATCTGCACGACGCGATTCTGGTCCTGTTTGAGCAAGAACTCTAAATCCTCTCCCTCACCCTCTGGCTGCCGCCGGAGGGACCTTCAAAAAATGCAGCATTTTTTTAACATTTAGTGTGGTTTTTCACGCCTATACATTCCTTTACTGAATGAATGGACCGAAAACGCACAAAATATCAAATGCGTCTATCAATATGATTTGATTAGAAATAGTTGGCACCTGCGGCTAATAAATGACATTTCTAATTCTTATACGTTATAAAAAAGACATTTCTATGTAATTATTTACACTCAAAACAATTAGCACGGTATTAATATTTTTGGTGATTAGTGTATACTTAATTTTGTGATGAGGGTCACGAAACAAAGAGCCCTCAATATAAGATTCGACGAGGTGAACATCATGAAAATCAAAACAACCGTAGCTGCACTCAGTATCCTGTCCGTTCTCTCTTTTGGCGCTTTCGCCGCTGATTCAATCAACAGCGATCAGGCCCAAGGCCGTCAGTCAATCGGCACCGTTTCCGTCGGCGCGGTAAGTGCTTCCCCGATGGATATGCACGCGCTGCTGAACCAAAAAGCGCAGGAGGAAGGGGCTTCTTCCTATCGCATCATCGAAGCGCGCACCGGTGACCACTGGCACGCAACGGCAGAACTTTATAAATAAGCATTAACAACAGTCGGTTATTAACTGAATACAGAATATCTCCAGCGGCCCAGGTACATCGCAAACCTCCCGCCGCTGCAATCAACATGGTTGGAGTAAAAATTATGAAAACTGCAATGATCATCGCATCCCTGGGCCTGGCTTCCGTACTCTCCTTCGGCGCCAGCGCCGCCGTACAGCAGGTCAACGCCGAACAGGCTCAAAACCTACAGTCCATGGGCACCGTTTCCGTCTCACAGGTAGGCAGCGCACCGATGGATATGCGCCAGGAACTGGCGGCGAAAGCCGCTAAAGAAGGCGCCAGCAGCTACCGTATTATTGAAGCCCGTACCGGCGACAGCTGGCACGCTACGGCTGAGTTGTACAAATAAACCCTCGTCGTCTTATCCGACGACTTGCCCCCGCCTGTCGGGGGCTTTTTTATGCCTGTCTGGCATTAAAACGTAGTTCCCCTTCCAGCTCTTCTTCCGCTTCATCAAACAGCAGAATCAACGCACCAAAGCGCCGTCGCTGTTTATCGCTCAAGTGAATAAACTCAATCTCCAGCGGTAGCGGCAGCAGGCCGCCGGTGGTCGCCTCCCAGAGCGAATCCAGGTTGTTGACCCTCTCCCGATTCAGCTCAAAGACGCGCGAAAACTCGCGATAGAAATCCTGCTGTTCCGCTATATCATCGAAATCAAACGTGTAGACCGTCATCGCCCGCCCCCGCTTCAAACCCGCCGCCATTCCCCGCTAAATACCATACCGCCGGACGGTCGCTTTACCATCCTTATATTTCTCAATCGAAGGGGTACCGTTGATGAATAAGTATAGCGATAAAAAAACCGACGCTTCAGGCGTCGGCTTTTAGTCTTTAGCTATTTGTCAGCACATGCTGATACTTACGCAGCATCTCCACCAGCCGTCGGACCGGCTCCGTCACCTGCGGCGACGCTTCCCAGAGCCGTAGCTTCTCCTGATAAATATCCAGCTCGTCGAGCAAGCGGGAGAAGTAGCGTCGACGCTTGTCGTCATTGCCTGCGGAGATAACGTGATCCGCCGTGCGGCGCAGCTGGCGATGGTATGCCGACAGATCGTCGTTAACCGGCACCGGCGCATCGCGCAGGCGCTGGTGAGCAATAATCAGCGTCAGCGCGAGGCGGAAACGGGCAATATCGTCCGGGAACTTGTTCAGCAATAAGAAGAGCTGCTGATAGAGGGCCGGGAGATGGTTCTCTTTGCGCCTGGCGGTATTGGTGGTGAGTGATGACACCGCCGCCGAGACAAACTGATTGAGCAGCACGCGCCCGGTGCGCGCCCGCGAATTATCCCGCACTAGCAGGATAACCATCAGCGCGAGGAAACAGCCGACTATCTGGCCTAACGCGCTGTCAAGAAACTGGCTGAACTGGAACTGCATCGGGTTATCCAGCACCAGGATATTGATGGTACCGGCCAGCGCCCCCATTGAACCCAGCCGCCGCTTCTGCACTTCAATCCCGATGAAGAATGCCATCACCGCCAGGCTAATGCACAGCAGCAGCATGCTCTGCTGCGTGGCGGGCATAATCACGAGGAAGAAAAACGCCCCCAGCGGTAGCGCCGCCAGCATCCCGTAGAGGAAGTCCAGCGCCACCATCCGCGGGTTCGGCAGGCGCATCGCCAGCGCCGTAACCACCGCGATCATCACCATCGCCCCGCTGCCGGAGGTCCAGCCGGTCCACAGCCAGAACAAGGTGCCGAGAATGCAGGAAATGGAGGTGCGCCAGAAGTTCACCATCGCATGGTGGCGCTCGGCCGACTCGGCCTTGATGACCACTTCGCCCCGCAGCACCTCATCTTCAATGCGGCTAATTTTGGTATTGCCGACCACGCCCCTTTTTAACAGCAGATAGCGCGTCGCGGCGCCGACCCAGCTATAGATCGTGACCGGCGTATTATGCTCCCCTTTCCAGGTCAGAAAGCGGCGCATTCTCTTCAGCTGGCGATGGACGTCCTGCACGCTCTCAACCGGCTCGGCGAACAGCTCGCGGTAATCATCCGTCACCATTTCCGGGCGTGAATTCTGGATTAAGTAGGTCTCGCAGGCCTGGGTGATCAGCGTCAGGGAGAGAGTATTAATCGCCTTCAGCCGCTGGTTGACCTTGGCCCAGCGCGAGGATTCCATAATCAGGTTTCCACGCATGCCTTCCAGCGCGCTGGTCCGGCGAACCAGCGCTCCCCAGGCTTTATCCACCACTTCGCTGTCGCCATGCGCCACGCAGAGCTGCATCAGGCGATAGTGTTCGACCAGCAGGTTATCCAGCTCGAGATCGATCTCTTTTTTGATCGACCGCGGCGAAAACAGCAGGTCCGCCACGATGGCGCTGACGATACCGACCACGATCTCGCTGCAGCGCTCGACGGCAAACTGCGGCGCCAGCATCGGATCGGTATGAATGGTGATAACAATGATCAGCGCGGTATAGCCCGCGAGTCCCCAGGCGTAGGAGTTTTCAACCCGTACCAGGGAAGAGATCCAGGTGCAGAATCCGGCCCACAGGCAGCACACCAGCATCATCAGCAGCGGGGCGCGGATCATCAGGATGATAATCGCCAGCGCCGCAATACAGCCGATAAAGGTGCCGACGATACGCAGCATCCCGCGATAGCGAATGGCGCCAGAATAGGGCTCTCCCCCGGCCGCAAACGCCGGGCCCGCGGCTACGATTGCCGCCGTCAGCACCGCCCAGCGGGGCGTTTCCAGCTGAAAGTGGAAGCCAACAAAGAGTGCCAGCACCACCGCGCACGCCAGCTTAATGGCAAAGCGGAGGTGCCGGGGGGCAATAGTGAAGATCCCCATGACTATTAACCGAACTCACGCAGGCGCAGGGCCAGTTTCTGGAAGAAATTCGCCTGGCGGACGTCGCGGTCCTCTTTCCCGGTGATCACCACCGTTGCGGTGGTTCCCGCCGGCCAAATATTGCCCTGCTGCTTATCGAGACGAATACGCACCGGCACGCGCTGCGCCAGGCGCACCCACTCAAGGTTCGAGTCCACGGAGGCCATGCCTTTTGCATCGCTGCTGCTGCTGGCGTTCGTCACCCCGGCGGCAATACTGTCAACCGTCCCTTTGATCGTGCGGCTGCTGCCCAGCGGGGTGATCTCCGCCCGGAAGCCCGGACGTACGCCTTCCAGCTTGGTCTCTTCGAGATAGGCTATTACGTAGAAGGTATTCTGCTTCACCAGCGCCACCGCCGTAGAGCCGCGGGTAATAAATTCCCCGCCGTAGACGTTGAGGTTGGTCACCCAGCCGTCGGCCGGCGCGCGAATAACCGTCCGCTGAAGGTCGAGCTTTGCCAGATCGCGGCTGGCCACCGATTTCGCCAGCTGGTGTTCCACCGTCTGCAGGACGTTATTGGCCTGGTCTATCTCCTCCCGGGACATTGCCTGAACGCCGAGCCGGTTACGACGGCCGGCTTCAACGCGCTTTTCCTGCGCCAGAGTTTGGTAATAGGAGACGTCGGCCTCGGCCTCTGCCAGCGCCTTCTCGTAACGCGGTTGGTCAATCACGAATAATACCTGGCCTTGCTTAACCAGCTGGTTATCCTTGATATTAACCTGCGAAATCAGCCCCGAGACGTCGGGTGCAATGGCCACGATGTCGGCGCTAAAGCGCGCATCGCGGGTCCACGGCGATGCGGTGTAGTAGACCCACGCGCGAAAAATTGCGACAAATGCCAGGATAACCAGTATCACAGTGATTGCGGTACGGAAGATATTTCTTGTTAGTGTTTTCACATCAACCTCAAACGAACAAACGCGATATCAGATAAAAAAGGCAGCAATATAACGCGGTATTAAACAGTGCAGGGTGCCAGACGAAGTCATAGATGCCGGTGGGAACCAGCAGTCGGTGCACCAGCCAGAAAATGGCCAGCGATATTAACAGCTCAAAGAAGATCGGCGGAAACGACAAGCCGAAAATCACGATGACAGGAAACAGACTCATGATGACCTTGATAAGAAGCGTGCAGGTGGTAAGCGTGAAGCATTTATTATGTAGCTAACAATATAGTAACGTAACAATTGCAGCATGATCTATATTATGTGATCTAAATCACTTTTAAGTCAGAGTGAACAATGGAACGACTAAAACGCATGTCCGTTTTTGCCAAAGTGGTTGAACTGGGTTCATTTACCGCCGCGGCCCGCCAGCTCCAGATGAGCGTTTCTTCAATCAGCCAAACCGTATCCAGGCTGGAAGATGAGCTGCAGGTAAAGCTGCTTAACCGCAGCACCCGCAGCCTTGCCTTAACCGAAGCCGGAAAGATTTATTATCAGGGCTGCCGCCGAATGCTGCATGAAGTCCAGGACGTCCATGAGCAGCTTTACGCGTTTAACAACACGCCAATCGGCACCCTGCGCGTCGGCTGCTCTTCAACTATGGCACAGAATGTCCTTGCCCACATTACCGCAGGCATGCTCAAAGAGTACCCCGGGCTGTCGGTCAATCTGGTCACCGGGATCCCGGCACCGGACCTGATCGCCGACGGCCTGGACGTGGTTATTCGCGTCGGCGCGCTGCAGGATTCCAGCCTCTTTTCGCGTCGTCTGGGGTCGATGCCGATGCTGCTCTGCGCGGCAAAGAGCTACCTGCAGCAGGCGGGAACTCCGGAAAAGCCGGCGGATCTCGCCAGCCACTCCTGGCTTGAATACAGCGTGCGTCCGGATAACGAATTCGAAATCATCGCGCCGGAAGGGATCTCGACGAAGCTGATCCCGCAGGGGCGCTTCGTCACCAACGATCCGATGACCCTGGTGCGCTGGCTGACCGCCGGCGTCGGCGTCGCTTACGTTCCGCTGATGTGGGCGATCGAAGAGATCAACCGCGGGGAGCTCGAGATCCTGCTGCCAAGCTATCAGTCGGATCCCCGCCCGGTGTACGCGCTGTATACAGAAAAGGACAAGCTGCCGCTGAAGGTCCAGGTGTGCATTAACTACCTGACCGAATATTTTGTCGAGGTGGCGAAAATTTATCAGGGGATGCACGGCCGCGGGCTCGACCACTAGCCGCTGGCGATAACGCGCGGCGGGATAAGTACAGGAAGGGTTACGCCTTCGACCAATGCGAAGGCGTCTTGAGAAGAATCAGGCTGTGCCGCCGACGGTGAGCTTATCGACCTTCAGCGTCGGCTGGCCGACGCCAACCGGCACGCTCTGGCCCTCTTTACCGCAAACGCCAACGCCGCTATCAAGCTTCAGATCGTTCCCCACCATGGAAATCTGCTGCATGGCTTCGATCCCGGAGCCGATAAGCGTCGCCCCTTTCACCGCCTTAGTCACCTTACCTTTTTCAATCAGATAGGCTTCAGAGGTGGAGAAGACAAACTTGCCGGAGGTGATATCCACCTGACCGCCGCCGAAGTTTGGCGCAAAGATACCGTAATCAACCGATTCGATAATCTCCTGCGGCGTCGATTTACCCGCCAGCATGTAGGTGTTGGTCATACGCGGCATCGGCAGATGCGCGTAGGATTCGCGACGGCCGTTGCCGGTAGGCGCGACGCCCATCAGGCGGGCGTTGAGCTTGTCCTGCATATAGCCTTTGAGGATACCGTTCTCGATCAACACGTTATATTGACCCGGCGTGCCCTCGTCATCGACAGCCAGCGAACCACGGCGATCGGCAATGGTGCCGTCATCGACCACGGTACAGAGTTCTGACGCCACCAGCTCGCCCATATGGCCGCTGAACACCGACGTCCCGCGACGGTTAAAGTCGCCTTCCAGGCCGTGGCCTACCGCTTCATGCAGCAGTACTCCAGGCCAGCCCGCGCCTAATACCACCGGCAGCATGCCGGCCGGGGCCGCCACCGCGGAGAGATTAACCAGCGCCATGCGCACGGCCTCTCTTGCCCAGGCGTCAGCACGAACTTCGCCCTCTTCGCTGGCGAGAAAATAGTCGTAGCCGAAACGTCCGCCGCCGCCGCTGGAGCCGCGCTCGCGTTTGCCATCATCTTCCACCAGCACGCTGACGGAAAGGCGGACCAGCGGTCGGACGTCCGCCGCCAGCGTACCGTCGGTCGCCGCAACCAGAATCAGTTCATACACGCCGCTGAGGCTGGCAGAAACCTCCTGCACGCGCTTATCGGCGGCCCGCGCCGTTTTGTCTACGCGACGCAGAATGTCCAGCTTCTCTTCACGGCTCATGCTTTGCAGCGGATCGATGCTGGCATACAGCGGGCTATATTCCACCGCGCCAAGAGTGCGAACCTTACCGTCGCCGCTGTCGCGCACGATGGTACGCGCCGCCTGCGCGCTTTGCTCCAGCGCCAGCAGGCTGATCTGGTCAGCATAGGCGAAGCCGGTCTTTTCGCCGCTTACCGCGCGAACGCCGACGCCCTGGTCGATATTATACGAACCATCTTTGATGATGCTGTCTTCCAGAACCCAGGATTCGTGATAGCTCGACTGAAAATAGAGATCGCCGTAATCAAGACGGCGCTCGGCCAGCTGGCCAAGAATGGCAAAAAGGTCCTGATGGCTCAGGCCGTTTGCCGACAGTAATTGTTCACTTACCAGGTTCAGACTCATCGTTTGCTACTCGTTTGTTGCCGCCCGTCAGGCGGAAATTGGTACCCATAATCGTTCAGGTTGCAGAAAGACGACAGCTGACCAACCCCGGCAGCTTAGCTCCGGGGTGAACAGGCGTAGCCAACGCATCTGCTGTTTGAAATATAACGGGTATAGAACGCTATATATTGAGAGTGCGATAATTCCCCGCAATCGTCAAATCATTGCTTTTTGTCGCTGCGCGCCTGGCGCAGCACTTCATTGATTTGCGGCTGATCGATTGGACCGGTGATGCGATAGCGCAAAATAGACACCTTATTCCACAGCGGCCCCAGCACCTTGCTGGCGGCAAACACTGCGGCGCCAACGATCGGGTTAATCACGAACGCCGTTGCCACGCCGACGGTCGCCGAGATCTCCGGCGCCACCACCGCCTGCAGGTCCAGCTGGCGGCGCACGAGGTCCACCGAGCCCGTCATCGCGATATCCGCCTCAAGGCCGTCAACCAGCGTATCATCGGTATTGAGCACGCCATCTTTAATCCATGCCGTGCTGCGAATCGAATCAAACCAGAACCCTTCGCTGAAGGTATCGCTGAAGTCGAAACGCAGCTTGCGCAGCAGCGCATCCACGCTCAGCAGACGCAGGAGCTGGCCGGCGTGGCCGGTGCTCAGGTCGGTAAACTCGCCCTTGCCAAGACGACTTTTCAGCACCCCGTTGAGCGAAGCCACGTCCGGCTTCCACGGCGGCGCGCGCCAGTGCAGATCGTAGTCGATGTCAAACGACGAGCCTTTCACCGGCGTTGAGACGCCGAAGAAGCCGAAGAAAGCGTCGGTTTTACTGCCGTGAAGCTTACCTTTCAAGGAGGTGCGTACGCCGCTTGCCGCATTGACCCACACGCCATCGGAGGTCAGACGGCCGAAACCGGTGTCCACCAGCCCGTTGGCGAGAGTTAGCGTATCGCCGCTAATCGCGAAGTCACCGTCGATACGCCCGTATTTTTGCCCCCACAGCCAGCACTCCGCGCAGCGCAGCTGGAGATCCGGCCAGCCGCGGAAATCGATTCGGCTATCGGCAAAAGGATTGCTGCCGCCCGGCGCCGCATCGCTCTTCTGCGCGGCGGTCGGGTTGTAATAGAGGTAGCGAATGGCCGCCAGCCACGGGGCGTTTTGGCGCATGGTCAGGGAAGCGTTAATTTCCCGGCCCTGCGCTTCAACCTTCGAACCACCGGCCTCCGGACGGGAGACAAGGCTGACGTTATTCCAGCTTTGCCCGGCAAAGGTCAGCGACGGCGTCCGCAGGGTCACCCGCTCGGGGAAGATGATATTGCTGCTGACTTCATTGGCCGCACCGCCCTGGAACAGGGCCAGCCACTGCGCACCGTCCATCGGCGGCATGTTGAGCTCTACGCCAGCCTGCTCCGGGAGCTGAGAAACGGCCTTGCTGTCGGAGGTTAAAATCGCCCGATCCAGCGTCAGCTTGCGGTTCAGCAGCCAGCGGCTGTTGATATGGTTTTTCGCGCCGATGGAGCCGGTCAAATCAAAGCTGCTGAGCCCGCCTGCGACGTTAATTTTCACCGGCAGCGCTTCGCCGGCCGGCTTGTCTACGGGTGCAGGTAAGCGACTGCTCACATTTTTCAGGTCGCCGTTAATATCGACCTTATAGCTTGCGCTGCCGCGATACGGCAGCTCAATCGCCACCTTACCGTCCCACGGCACGCTGCCGCTTACCGCCTCATCGATAGCTTTCGGCAGCAGGCCGGTCCGCGAAGGCTGCCAGCTGGCGTTCATGCCCACATCGACCAGGAAGGCTTTCTGCCCCTCGGTGGTGGAGAAATTAAGATTCAGCGGCTGATTAAACCAGCTGGCGCTCATGTCTTCGCTTTGCAGATTGCCGTTAACAAAGCTGAATTTACCGCTCAGGTTGTTCAGCGTCGCGTCGATAGGCTTGATAAACAGGCTGTTATTGTTGAGGTTCACGTCGCCTTTGGCGGTCGTCAGCTCACCGTCCAGCGGAATGTCGAGATGTAAGCGAGCGCTCACACCACCATCCAGCTGCAGCTCGTCCAGCGCGGCGCCCAGCGTCTCTTTGAGCGGCGTCTCTTTGAAGTAAGGGCCCACCTCTTTGCCCGCACCGTTGATATCGGCGTCGATCAGCAGCTTTTCCCGCGAATAGTCAGGGATCGCCGCATCAAGGTTGCTGGCGGTCACCTTGCCCAGCATGACCTTATCGGCCTTCATCCACAGCCCGTTGTTGATAAAGTCGAGGTTGATGTCCAGACCGGTCAGCGCCGGCCAGTCCGGCTGGAAAGCGAAGGTGGCGTTGGTCAGCGGTACGGAAACCTCGAACTGGCCTTCGTTGTGCAGATAGGGGAACAGGTGCGGGTTGCCGCCGTAAACCAGCGTCGCATCGGTGGACTGGCCGCCTTGAATCGCGCCGCTGAGGTAATCCACCAGCTCTTTGCCCATCAGGTTTTCCGGGAAATAGCGCCACGCCTGGCCGCCGTCATTGGTGCTGATCCCTGCCAGAATGCCCAGCCAGGGTTCATCGCCCTGCGGCTGTAAATAGCGGAAGCCGCCCCGGGCGCGCACGCCTGTCGCCTGTACGTCAATATTGCGCCCGTCGAGCATAAAGCCCTTTTCATTCTTTACCCAGCTAAGGGTCGCGTCGCCCTGCGCGATTTCCAGCGGCGCGCGAAATACCGTTTCATAGGGCATTTTCGCCTGCGTCATGCTGGCGTGCAGGGAGCCGTTCTCTACGCTTCCGGCGACGCTGCCGGAGAAGTGCTCCGCGCCGGGCAGCAGCTTCCACTGCTTCCACGAAAAATCGCTCCAGCTGGCCTGGAAGCGCGATTTTTCCGCCGCCTGCAGCGGGATATCCAGCGCCAGAAGATTGATTTTGCCGTTTGGCCGGGTGGTGCGCCAGATTTCGCCGAGCGCGGGCGCCAGCTTATCGGCAAAAGGCTGCAGCCCGGTCAGGCCGTTCAGCTCGAGGTTGCTGGCGCGGATGCGCAGCTCGTCGCTGCGCGAATGGCCGTCCCCACCAACGTCCTGTGCCGGGATCCACGCCATCGCCAGCGCGCCGCGAGGCCACGCCTTGCCGTCAATAGAGATCCGCGTATCGGGGATACGGAAGCCCCAGCTCTGCTTATCGCGGGAGATGTGCGCCGTCAGGTTGTCCACCGCCAGCCGATGGGGCTGATTATCGCCCTGCCAGCTGGCGCCGCCTTTTTTCAACCATACGTCGCCGCTGGCGATATCGCCTTTGTCGATAGTCATCCAGCCTTCAAGGCTAAAACGCGCGCTCTGCAGGGCGATATTGTCCTGCATCCAGCGGCCCAGCCACGGCTTAACGTCAATATCATCCGCCTGCAGCCAGACGCGGCCCTTGTTCAGCAGACCGTTTTCATCGCGCAGATCCATCCGCACCTTCATCACCCCGTGCTGGCCGTTGAGGCTGGAAAGGCTCAGCTCGCCTTCCGCGCGATGGCGATTTTTACCGTTCAGCCAGGTGAGCTGCGGAACGGCCAGCTCGGCGCGCTGGCCGGAGAGGGTCACGAAGCTCAGGTGGCTGTCGCGGAGAATAAAGTGATCGAACTGACGCAGGAACAGATCGCCGATGTGGTCGGTTTTCAGGCTCTCGCCGCCGTCGTTGGTCTGGATCGGGGTGTTGGTGTGGATTTTGAGCTGCCAGAAGGTGAGATCGCGAAACTGCCAGCGCATGTGGAGCAGGCTTTGCCAGACGTCCAGCGCGAGGGTGACGCGTTTAACCGACAGCTCGCCGCCGTCTTTGAGGCCGGCTTTCACATCGCGGACGTCCAGCGTGGGGCCAAAATTCTCCCAGCTGGCGCTCAGCCGGGAAGCCTCGACCGGAGAGCCGGAGATCGCGGAGATTTTCTCCAGCAGCTGGGGGCGCCATGCGTCCAGCTGCGGCAGCACGAGACGCAGACCGCTCACCAGCAGTGCGATGACAACAATCAGTGTTGCCACGGTGAGCAGTAATATCCCGGGCAGTCGCCTCACGCATCTCTCCTTGTCAAACTATTACACCTCATCCTTCATCCGCCCCTCAGCGCTGCGTTCACGGGTTCCGCCCGGCCGGCGCATCACCGCGGTCGACAGGCCGAACGAGGGCAAACCAGATGATTACATCATTACCACATCAAACTGCTCTTGATTATAGAGCGGTTCAATTTGCACTTTGACCTGTTTACCGACAAAGATTTCGACTTCCGCCAGCGCGTGGGACTCTTCCCCTTTCAGGGTTTCCGCGACGGCAGGAGAAGCATAGACCAGGAAACGGTCGGAGTCGTAGGCATGATGTACGCGGACGATCTCGCGCATGATTTCATAACACACCGTTTCAACCGATTTTACCGTGCCGCGACCGTGGCAGGTCGGGCAGTCCTTACACAGCACGTGCTCCACGCTTTCGCGGGTGCGCTTACGGGTCATCTCCACCAGCCCAAGCTGGGAGAAGCCGTTGATGCTGGTTTTGACCCGATCCTTATTCAGCGCCTGCTCCAGCGAATGCAGCACCCGGCGGCGGTGATCTTCATTATTCATATCAATGAAATCAATGATAATAATCCCGCCGAGGTTGCGCAGCCGCAGCTGGCGGGCAATCGCCTGGGTCGCCTCAATGTTGGTATTGAAGATGGTATCGTCAAGATTGCGGTGGCCGACGAAGGCCCCGGTGTTGATGTCGACGGTGGTCATCGCTTCGGTCTGATCGATAACCAGATAGCCGCCGGACTTCAGCTCCACTTTACGCTCCAGCGCGCGCTGAATTTCGTTCTCCACGTCAAAGAGATCGAAGATCGGCTGGCGGCCGCTGTAGTGCTCAAGCTTGCTGGTCATCTCCGGCATATATTCGGCGGTGAACTCCAGCAGCGATTCGTAGGTCAGGCGGGAGTCGACGCGAATGCGGTCAAGATGGGCGTCGGCAAAATCGCGCAGCACGCGCTGTGCCAGCGCCAGCTCGCCGTACATCTGATAGCGGGTCTGCTGGCGCTTCTTACGCTCCATGACCTTCGTCCAGACGCGCTTGAGGTAGGCAGCATCGGCGGCCATTTCCTGCTCGTGTACGCCCTCCGCCGCCGTACGGATGATAAATCCGCCCTGCTCATCGCAGTAGTCGGCGACAACCTTCTTCAGCCGCTCGCGCTCCGCTTCGCTCTCAATACGCTGGGAAACCCCAACGTGCGAGGCTCCCGGCATAAACACCAGATAGCGGGAAGGAATGGTGATATCGGTGGTCAGGCGGGCGCCCTTGGTGCCGAGGGGATCTTTCACCACCTGCACCATCAGGTCCTGGCCCTGGCGGACCAGCTCGGAGATATCGCGCACGGTGAACTGCTTTTGCTCTTCCCCGGCGACGCACTCGGTGTGCGGCATGATGTCTGAAGCGTGCAGAAACGCGGCCTTATCCAGGCCAATATCTACAAAAGCCGCCTGCATCCCCGGCAGCACTCGACTAACACGACCTTTGTAGATATTGCCTACGATCCCGCGCCGCGCTTCGCGCTCAATGTGAATTTCCTGCAGAATACCGCCATCGATATACGCGACGCGCGTTTCCGATGGCGTTACGTTCACTAATAATTCAGCCGTCATCTTTATCCCTTTTCTTCACGCAGTGAGTTAAAGTTACTCAGCAACTCATACGTTTCTACCAGCGGTAAGCCGACTACGGCGTGATAGCTGCCATTAATCTTCCTGACAAAACAGCCACCCAGCCCTTGAATACCGTATGCACCTGCTTTATCTAAAGGTTCGCCGCTGGCGACGTAGCCGGCGATATCCTTCTCGCTCAGCAGGCGGAAGGTCACCTCCGTTACCACCAGACAGTCCAGCGCCTGCTGCTTATCCGCCAGGGCAACCGCGGTCATCACCTGATGCGTTTTCCCGGAAAGCATGCGCAGCATCTCTGCGGCATGCGCGGCATCGCGCGGCTTTTCCAGCACCTCGCCGTTAAGGATGACAATGGTATCCGCCCCCAGCACCGGCAGATCGCGCGATGCCAGCGCAACGCCGGCCTGCGCTTTTTCACGCGCCAGGCGAGTGACGTAATGCTGAGCGCTCTCCTGCGGCTGGCGTCGTTCCTCAATACCGGGAACCACGCGCTCGAAGGAGAGCCCCATCTGAGTCAACAGCTCCTGTCGACGTGGAGAACCTGAAGCAAGATACAGAGTTGTCATATCAACCTTATTGCACCGCAAATTGCTGACGCACTTTACGCATCAGCAGGAATAGCCATGGCCAGAGCACGCCGTTTACTACACTACTCCAGAACACTTCCGGACGGAAAGAGACGTTGATCACTAAAAACTCTGCCCAGAAAACAACGATGTCCACCGCAAGTGAGAGCATCATCACCACCAGCGCCTGCTGCCAGAGCGCCAGATTGCGGAACAGCTGATATTTCAGAGCGACCAGATAAGCGATGATGCTTAACGATAGCGCGCGAACGCCCAGCGTCGAGCCGCTGATGAGATCGAGAACGGCACCCATCACGAAGCCGGTGCCGACGTTCACCCGATGCGGTAACGCGAGGATCCAGTACAGCAGGATAAGCAGTACCCAGTTTGGCCGGAAGACGCTGATGTCAGCCGGCCAGGGCATGATCTGTAGCAAGAGTGCAATAAGAAACGAGAGCCAGATAACCCAGCGTCCCTGGCTACGGTAGCTTGCCACTATTGCCCCCCTGCAGGCAGAGGTTTCGCGGGTGGCGTCAGGCCGGTTGCGGGAGCCGGCATTTGTGGCCCGACGGAATCCGGCGCGGGCAGAACCTGCGGCATCATCTGCATCAGACGTTCATTTGCGACGCGATGAACCTCTTCCGGGGTCATCGGGTTGGAGCCGTTACGATCGGCCCCCCACAGCAGCAGCAGATAGCGCAAACGCTGCAGGCCCGCGGTCGGGCGAGCCTGAATAACGGTATACGCGCGCTGGGTATCCAGCTTGACCGAAGAGACCACGCCCACCGGATACCCTTCCGGGAAACGGCCGCCAAGACCTGAAGTCACCAGCACGTCGCCGACGCGAATATCGGTATTCGCCGGCAGATGCTCCAGCTGCAGATCGTCAGTGCAGCCATTACCGGCGGCAATGACGCGGATATCGTTGCGCAGTACCTGAATCGGCAGCGCATGGGTGGCGTCGCAGATAAGCAGCACGCGGCTGGTCATCTTCGCGACGGCAACAACCTGACCGACAACGCCCTTATCGCTGATAACCGGCTGGCCTTCGTAAACGCCGCTGACGCTGCCTTTATCGATAACCACCTGATCGCTGTAGGGATCGTTAACCGTTGAGATGACCTGAGTCACCATTTTTTGCTCATCCTGCCGCAGCGGGGAGCCCAGCAGTTCACGCAGACGCGCGTTCTCCTGCTTGTACTGGCCCAGCATCAGCAGGTCGCTGTTTTTCAGCAGCAGTTCCTGACGCAGCGCGCGGTTTTCCAGTTCGAGCTGATCGCGGGTGGCCAGCGTTTGCGATACGCTATCCAGCAATTCCCGAGGACCGTTAGAAATAAAGTAGAAAGGACTGACGGCTGTATCCATGTACGTTCGAATCTGGCTGAACGTACCCAGGCGGCTGTCGGCGATAATCACGCCAAGCGCCACCAGAACCGCCAGAATAAGGCGAATCTGTAGCGACGGGCCACGGCTAAAAATTGGCTTCATAGGCTATGCGTATTCTCGTGTCAGTTAAGACCAGGGGCAACCCTTGAGCCACCCCAGACCTTCGGCTGACTACTCTTCGCTAAACAAGTCGCCGCCGTGCATATCGATCATTTCCAGCGCTTTACCGCCGCCACGCGCGACGCAAGTCAGTGGATCTTCTGCAACTACGACAGGAATACCTGTCTCTTCCATCAGCAGGCGGTCGAGGTTACGCAGCAGCGCGCCGCCGCCGGTCAGGACCATACCGCGCTCGGAGATATCAGAAGCCAGCTCTGGCGGGCACTGCTCGAGAGCAACCATCACCGCGCTAACGATGCCGGTCAGCGGCTCCTGCAGCGCTTCGAGAATTTCGTTCGAGTTCAGGGTGAAGCCGCGTGGAACGCCTTCAGCCAGGTTACGACCGCGCACTTCGATTTCACGCACTTCATCGCCCGGATAAGCGGAGCCGATTTCATGCTTGATACGTTCTGCCGTCGCTTCACCGATCAGGGAGCCGTAGTTACGACGCACGTAATTAATCACGGCTTCATCGAAACGGTCACCGCCGATACGCACGGAAGAGGAGTAAACCACGCCGTTCAGGGAGATAACCGCCACTTCCGTGGTACCGCCGCCGATATCCACAACCATCGAACCGGTTGCTTCAGAAACCGGCAGGCCAGCACCGATCGCAGCCGCCATCGGCTCTTCGATCAGGAAGACTTCACGGGCGCCAGCGCCCTGAGCGGATTCACGGATGGCACGACGTTCAACCTGGGTTGCACCAACCGGTACACACACCAGAACGCGCGGGCTCGGACGCATGAAGCTGTTGCTATGCACCTGTTTGATGAAGTGTTGCAGCATTTTTTCGGTAACAAAGAAGTCGGCGATAACGCCGTCTTTCATCGGGCGAATCGCCGCGATGTTGCCCGGTGTACGCCCGAGCATCTGCTTCGCTTCATGACCGACAGCGGCGACGCTTTTCGGCGATCCGGCACGATCCTGACGAATGGCCACAACGGAAGGCTCATTCAATACGATGCCTTGTCCTTTTACATAGATAAGGGTATTCGCGGTACCCAGGTCAATGGACAGGTCATTGGAAAACATGCCACGAAATTTTTTTAACATACTAAGGGATAATCCTGAAAGCTGGGGCGGAAAACAAAATCCGCTTACTTTACCAACCACACGCAGCAGCGACAAGGCGCAAAAATCATCTGCTACGGTGAAAATTAGTGCAGTTCATTTCCTTCGTTACAAATTTTCCGGCTCCGTTCAGTGCTGAAAACTTCAGCAGCGCTCCACGCTTCAATTTGCAACCTGTCAAAGGTCATTTACTGGCATTTACATTGCGATAATCCGGCAGGTAGACAAGCACACCCCCTTCACTATGGCGCGCGTTATTCTACGTGAAATCACGCTAAACGGCAGATCAAACCGAGTATCTTTGCGAATATTTTTTCACATTTGTGTCAAGTGGCTGTGAGGCGGCAAAAAATTCCCCCTGGCCACCGGTAACACCGCATTGAGACAGGACCTGCCACTCGCTACGACTGCGTACTCCGGTTGCAAAAACCCGGACCGGCATACCCTTGCAGGCCTCCACCAGGCTCTGAACCAGCAGTTGGTTCTCACTGCGTTTTTCAATATTACGCGACAGTCCCTGGTGTAGCTTGATGACTTCAACGTCCAACTGCTTGATCCAGCTGGTTCCAACCAGCGTTAATCCGGCCTGAACCACGGCGACTCGAATACCTAAAGCGTTAATCAGCCGCATAACCGGCTGCAGGCGGCCGATATATTGACAAACATCTGCCTCTGCAAGTTCAAAAATAATGCGCTGACGTTGCGATTTTTCACACTGCATCAAAGTATCGCGCAGCCAGCGCTGGAATCGAGGACGGATCAGCGACTCTACCGTCACCTGTAAAGCGAGGTTTTCGTCCGGCCAGAAGCCTAAAAATGGCAGCAGCCGCGTGATCTGCAGGCGGTCATACTCTTCCGCCAGACCAAACTGCTGCACCATCGGCATATATTCCGCCGCAATCACCTCTTCCGTACCGTCATAGAGGCGGGACATCAGCTCACGGTGATGGACGCGACCGTCGCGATTCACCGCGGGCTTCTGATAGAGCCGCGGTCCGCCGCGGCTTAGCATCTGTTCAATCAGGGTACGCCAGCGCACGTTGCCGCGTCCTTTCTCCGGCAGCGAATCGTCATAAACCGCCCAGCTATTGCTCCCCTGCAGAACCGCGTTGCGCGTTGCCGCTTCCGCGCGCTCCATCACCTGAGCCGTGGTCTGTCCACTGCGGAAGGCGCAAATACCGATATGCATCATGTCATCGCGGTCAAGAATGCGCGTGGGCGGCAGCGCGTCCATCGCCTTCAGCAGCAGCCCGGCGATGCTGTCCGCCTCCTTCAGGGTGCGGTGCGGCAGCAGGACGGCAAAATCGCTGCGGTGATAACGCGCCAGCAGCGCGCCGGGATAGCGCATAATAAAAGTAGAAAGCAGGTTGATGAGCGTGAAGTAATGCTCCTCCGCTGCGGCGCGCCCCCAGTTATCGCGCAGCAAATCGAACTCCGGCAGGCGGATCATCATCACAATGCCGTACGAGCCGACCTTTTCCTGATCTTCCAGCAGCGTGGCGAGCTGGTTATCGAAGAACAGGCGGTTATTGAGGCCGGTTTTGGTGTCCTGAGCGGCATAGGAGCGAATAAGCGTATCCATACGGCTTCGCTGATCGCTGGCAAACTGCAGCTCGGACAGCAGCATATCCAGCGCGCTGCTGGTGCTCACCGGCCACTCGTGCACCGAGCCGCGCACCTGAGGCCCGCGCTCGCCGTGAAGGATCCTCGTCGCCCGCAGCTCCAGCAGCTCCTGCCCGGACAGCTGACGACGGATCCAGCGAACGGAAAAAAAGACCATCAGCACCATAAAGCCAATGGCGATGGAAAGCGGTGCGGTCATATGCAGCGAGCGGAAGTAGTTAACCATCGGGTCCATATAGACCAGATGCAGGGTCATGCCAGGGTGCTTTAGCGACGGGACCGTGACCTCCCGAAACTGGTTATTACTCCCCAGCGGGCGGTAGCTGTCGCTACGCGAGTGGCTGTACACCGATTTGCCGTGAAGGAGAAAATCAACCTGCACAACGTCGACCGGCGTCATCAGCTCATCCATCTGCGGTTCAAGCCGGGCAAAGGATGAAGAGATCAGGCGGTTATCCAGCACCGTCGCTACGGCCTGGACGCGATTCTCCACTTTTTGCTGAATACCGTTATAAAAACTCAGCGACGCGCCCATAAGCGTGACAAAGATAGTCAGGCTGGTAAGCAGCGTGACAAATGCTGAGAATTTCGTCGTTAATCGCATCCCTGTGTTAACTCCGCGTGTGAATGACTGCCCGATGAATATTCGGACTCCGGTACTGGCGCTTTCCCCAAAGTAAGCACTAACTTTTTAAAGTGCGAGGCATACTATCAAAGCTGACGTATCTGGCAATTTATTGCGCTGTATCGGCGTAATAATGCCGATAGCGAGTATAGTCTGCAGAAAAATTTTTCCAATCTTTGTACCAATAAGGACCCGCATATGCAGGCTTTAATATTAGAACAGCAGGATGGCAAAACAATCTCTTCGGTGCAAACCATCGACGCCAGCCGGCTACCGCAGGGCGATGTGACCGTCGATATTCAGTGGTCCAGCCTCAACTATAAAGACGCGCTGGCGATCACCGGCAGCGGAAAAATCATCCGCAACTTTCCGATGATTCCTGGCATCGATTTTGCCGGTATCGTCCATACCAGCGAAGATCCGCGTTTCCATGCAGGCCAGCAGGTGCTTCTCACCGGATGGGGTGTTGGCGAAAATCACTGGGGCGGCCTGGCCGAGCAGGCGCGCGTGAAGGGCGACTGGCTGGTTGCGATGCCTGAAGGATTGGACGGCCGTAAAGCGATGGCCATCGGTACCGCCGGCTTCACCGCCATGCTGTGCGTGATGGCGCTGGAAGATGCCGGCATTCGTCCCCAGGACGGCGAGGTTGTCGTCACCGGCGCCAGCGGCGGCGTCGGTAGCACCGCGGTCGCCCTGCTGCATCGCCTGGGTTACCAGGTAGTCGCCGTTTCTGGTCGCGAAAGCACCCATGATTATCTGAAAGCGCTGGGTGCGCAGCGGATCGTTGGGCGCGAGGAGTTTGCCGAAACCCGTCCGCTGGAGAAACAGCTGTGGGCCGGTGCGGTCGATACCGTCGGCGATAAGGTGCTGGCGAAGGTGCTGGCACAGATGAACTACGGCGGCTGCGTAGCCGCCTGCGGCCTGGCCGGCGGCTTTGCTCTGCCGACGACGGTGATGCCGTTTATTTTGCGTAACGTCCGCCTGCAGGGCGTTGATTCGGTAATGACTCCACCCGCGCGCCGGGCTCAAGCCTGGCAGCGGCTGGTTGGCGATCTGCCTGAGTCGTTCTACGCGCAAAGCGCCACGGAAATTACGCTCGCCGAAGCGCCGGCCTTTGCCGATAAGATTATGGCTAACCAAATCCAGGGCCGGACGCTGGTGAAAATCGCCTAATATGCAATTTTTCGTGACATATTCGCGATAACTCTCCGCCTCCGTCATGCTTAGGAAAAAGCATGCCGGAGGATGTCATGAAACACAAAAAGCTAACGGAAGCCGACGTCACGGCAGAATCCGTTTTTATGCTGCAGCGTCGCCAGGTTTTGAAAACGCTGGGGATTACCGCAACGGCACTTTCCCTTTCCCCCACGGCAAAAGCCGATCTTCTCGACTGGTTCAAAGGCCACGACCGCCCTCCCGCGCCGGCCGGCAAAGCGCTGACTTTCGACAAACCCGCCGAATGGCAAAACGCGCTGCCGCTCACGCCGGAGGATAAGGTATCCGGCTACAACAACTTCTATGAGTTCGGTCTGGATAAAGCCGATCCCGCGGCCAACGCCGGCAGCCTGCGCACCGATCCGTGGACGCTGACCATCGGCGGAGAGGTCGCTAAACCGCTGACGCTCGATCATCACGATCTGACCACCCGCTTTCCGCTCGAAGAGCGTATTTACCGGATGCGCTGCGTCGAAGCCTGGTCGATGGTGGTGCCGTGGGTTGGCTTCCCGCTGCATAAGCTGCTGGCGCTGGTTGAGCCCACCAGCAGCGCCCGCTACGTGGCGTTTAAAACCATCTATGCCCCCGACCAGATGCCGGGGCAGAAGGATCGCTTCATCGGCGGCGGCCTGGCCTATCCTTATGTCGAAGGCCTGCGCCTGGATGAGGCGATGCATCCCCTGACCCTGCTGAGCGTGGGCGTCTACGGCAAGGCGCTGCCGCCGCAAAACGGCGCGCCGATACGGCTGACGGTGCCGTGGAAATATGGTTTTAAAGGGATTAAATCGATTGTCAGTATCGAACTCACCCGCGACCGGCCGCCGACCACCTGGAATCTGGCGGGACCGGATGAATACGGCTTTTACGCCAACGTCAATCCACACGTCGATCATCCCCGCTGGTCGCAGGCAACGGAACGCTTTATCGGTTCCGGAGGCGTGCTGGACGTCAAGCGCCAGCCGACGCTGCTGTTCAACGGCTATGCTGACGAAGTGGCTTCGCTCTACCGGGGCCTGAATTTGCGGGAGAACTACTAGTGCGCCTGAACGTAAAACAGATTACCTGGCTTAAGGTTATGCTCCATCTGGCCGGGTTTCTTCCCTTTCTCTGGCTATTCTGGGCCGCGCAGCAGGGGTATTTCAGCGCCGACCCGGCAAAAGATATTCAACACTTTACCGGTAGGATGGCTCTTAAATTTCTGCTGGCAACCTTGCTTGTATCGCCGCTGGCGCGCTACGCTAAACAACCGCTGTTGATTCGTACCAGGCGCCTGCTGGGACTGTGGTGCTTTGCCTGGGCGACGCTGCACCTGACCAGCTACACGCTGCTGGAACTCGGGATTAACAATCTGGCGCTGCTGGGTTCTGAGCTGGTGAGCCGGCCCTATCTGACGCTGGGGTTTATCAGCTGGCTTACCCTGCTGGCGCTGGCGGTCACCTCGACGCAGGCGCTGCAGCGAAAATTAGGCCGTCGCTGGCAAACGTTGCATAACTTCGTCTATCTGGTGGCGATCCTTGCGCCCATCCACTATCTATGGTCCGTGAAGATATTATCCCCACAGCCGTTGATATATGCCGGGCTGGCGGTTGTGCTTTTGGCGTGGCGTTACAAGAAGTTCCGTCAGTGGTGGCGCTAATCCCCGAATATGTGCAGTTTCCCGCAGATCTTTTATCAACCGCGACTCATTTAACGATAGCGGTTGATAATCTTCCCTGATAAGACCAGTATTTAGCTGCCAAATGCTACGAAATCGTTATAATGTGCGACTTTGGTTTTCCTGGAGGGGTTTTTACGCCCTGAAAAGGTGACAAGCGCGTTTCGAAGGTATATTTTGTTTTTTACCCGAGAATGGCAGGAGATAGCCGCACAATGGCTGACAAGTTTCGCATTTTGCTTTTGAATGGACCCAACCTTAACATGCTTGGTACACGCGAGCCTGAGAAGTACGGCACCCTCAAGCTTTCTGAGATTGTTAACCGTCTGGAATCAGAAGCTGCGGCTCTGAACGTGGCGCTGGATCACCTGCAATCAAACGCGGAATACGCGTTAATCGACCGAATTCATCAGGCTAAAGACGCTGTCGACTATATCCTGATTAATCCGGCCGCGTTTACGCACACCAGCGTGGCAATCCGCGACGCGCTACTTGCGGTGAGTATCCCGTTTATCGAGATCCACCTGAGCAACGTGCATGCCCGCGAACCATTCCGTCATCACTCTTATCTGTCGGATATCGCCGCAGGCGTTATCTGTGGATTGGGGGCGGACGGTTATTCATACGCTTTACAGACGGCGGTAAAACGCCTGTCACAATCACACTAAACAAAGAGTACGGAACCCACTCATGGATATTCGTAAGATTAAAAAACTGATCGAGCTGGTCGAAGAGTCTGGCATCAACGAACTGGAAATTTCTGAAGGTGAAGAGTCTGTGCGCATCAGCCGCTCAGCTCCGAACACCGGTTATCCAGTGATGCAGCAGGCTTATGCCGCTCCGATGATGCAGGCACAGGCACCTGTTGCCGCAGCACCGGCAGCCGCGCAGGCAGAAGCCCCGGCGAAAGCGGAAATCAGTGGTCACATCGTACGTTCCCCGATGGTCGGTACTTTCTACCGCACCCCGAGCCCGGACGCTAAAGCGTTTGTGGAAATCGGCCAGAAAGTCAACGTGGGCGACACTCTGTGCATCGTCGAAGCAATGAAAATGATGAACCAGATCGAAGCCGACAAAGCCGGCGTGGTGAAAGCCATTCTGATCGAAAGCGGCCAACCGGTAGAATTTGACGAGCCGCTGGTAGTCATCGAGTAACGAGGCGAACATGCTGGATAAAATTGTTATCGCCAACCGTGGCGAGATTGCACTGCGTATCCTGCGTGCCTGTAAAGAACTGGGCATCAAGACCGTTGCTGTGCACTCCACTGCGGATCGCGATTTAAAACACGTATTGTTAGCGGATGAGACGGTCTGTATTGGCCCGGCTCCGTCCATTAAGAGCTACCTGAATATTCCGGCGATCATCAGCGCGGCTGAAATCACCGGCGCGGTGGCGATTCACCCGGGCTATGGCTTCCTCTCGGAAAACGCCAACTTTGCTGAGCAGGTTGAACGTTCCGGCTTTATCTTTATCGGCCCGAAGGCTGACACTATTCGTCTGATGGGCGACAAAGTGTCGGCGATTACCGCCATGAAGAAAGCCGGCGTACCGACCGTTCCTGGCTCCGATGGCCCGCTGGGCGACGACATGGACGCTAACCGCGCCCATGCGAAACGCATCGGCTACCCGGTAATCATCAAAGCCTCCGGCGGCGGCGGCGGTCGCGGCATGCGCGTCGTGCGCAGCGATGCCGAGCTGGCGCAGTCCATCTCCATGACCAAAGCTGAAGCGAAAGCCGCTTTCAGCAACGACATGGTGTATATGGAGAAATACCTGGAAAATCCTCGTCATATCGAGATCCAGGTCCTGGCTGACGGCCAGGGCAACGCTATCTATCTGGCCGAGCGCGACTGCTCCATGCAGCGTCGTCACCAGAAAGTGGTCGAAGAAGCGCCGGCGCCGGGTATTACTCCGGAACTGCGTCGCTACATCGGCGAGCGCTGCTCCAAGGCCTGCGTTGATATCGGCTATCGCGGGGCGGGTACCTTTGAGTTCCTGTTCGAAAACGGCGAGTTCTATTTCATTGAAATGAACACCCGTATTCAGGTTGAACACCCGGTAACAGAAATGATCACCGGCGTTGACCTGATTAAAGAGCAGCTGCGGATTGCCGCAGGCCAGCCGCTGTCCATCAAGCAAGAAGAAGTTCAGGTTCGTGGCCATGCGGTTGAATGCCGTATTAACGCCGAAGACCCGAATACCTTCCTGCCGAGCCCGGGTAAAATTACCCGCTTCCACGCGCCGGGCGGTTTTGGCGTTCGCTGGGAGTCTCATATCTACGCCGGCTACACCGTGCCGCCGTACTATGACTCAATGATCGGCAAGCTTATCTGCTACGGCGAAAACCGTGATGTGGCCATTTCACGCATGAAAAATGCGCTGCAGGAGCTGATCATCGACGGCATCAAAACTAACGTCGATCTGCAGATTCGCATCATGAACGACGAGCACTTCCAGCATGGTGGAACCAATATCCACTATCTGGAGAAAAAGCTCGGAATGCAGGAAAAATAACCCTGCATTGCTGCAAAAGGCCGGATAATCCGGCCTTTTTTCTTTTTCTCTCCCCTCATCTTTTCCATGCGGTACAATCCCCGCTTTCTTCATCCTCCTGGGACTAAAAAATGGACAATCGGTTTGTTCAGGCCCACAAAGAAGCGCGCTGGGCGCTGTGGCTGACCCTTCTCTATCTTGCCGCCTGGCTGGCTGCGGCCTATCTCCCGGACAGCGCAATCGGCATAACCGGGCTGCCGCACTGGTTCGAAATGGCCTGCCTGCTGGTGCCTCTGATATTTATCCTGCTGTGCTGGGCGATGGTGCGTTTCGTATTCCGCGACATTCCGCTGGAGGATAGCGATGCAGCTTGAAATCATCGTCATCCTGGTTGCCTATCTGTTCGTGGTCTTCGGCCTGTCGCTTTACGCCATGCGCAAACGCAGCAGCGGCAGTTTTCTCAGCGAGTATTTCCTCGGCAGCCGTTCCATGGGCGGCTTCGTGCTGGCCATGACGCTCACCGCCACCTACATCAGCGCCAGTTCGTTTATCGGCGGTCCCGGGGCTGCCTATAAGTACGGCCTCGGCTGGGTGCTGCTGGCGATGATCCAGGTGCCGACGATCTGGCTTTCGCTGGGGATCCTCGGAAAGAAATTCGCCATTCTGGCGCGACGCTATAACGCCATCACCCTCAACGACATGCTGCAGGCCCGCTATCAAAGCCGCGCCGTCGTCTGGATCGCCAGCATCAGCCTGCTGGTTGCCTTCGTCGGGGCGATCGCCGTGCAGTTTATCGGCGGCGCGCGCCTGCTGGAGACCGCGGCGGGAATCAAATATGAAAACGGCCTGCTGATCTTCGGGATCACTATTGCCCTGTACACCGCGTTCGGCGGTTTTCGCGCCAGCGTGCTCAATGACACCATGCAGGGTATGGTCATGCTGATCGGCACTATCGTGCTGCTGGTCGGGGTTGTCCACGCTGCGGGCGGTCTGCATCACGCCGTTGATACCTTACAGAAGATAGATCCGCAGCTGGTATCGCCCCACGGCGTAGACGGCATTCTAACCCCGACCTTTATGACCTCGTTTTGGGTGCTGGTCTGCTTCGGCGTTATCGGCCTGCCGCATACCGCCGTACGCTGCATTTCTTATAAAGACAGCAAAGCCGTTCACCGGGGGATCATCATCGGTACCGTGGTCGTCGCGCTGCTGATGTTTGGCATGCACCTCGCGGGCGCGCTGGGCCGCGCGGTTCTGCCGCACCTCACCGTTCCCGATCAGGTGATCCCAACGCTGATGGTCCAGGTGCTGCCACCGTGGGCCGCGGGCCTGTTCCTGGCGGCGCCAATGGCGGCGATCATGTCGAACGTTAACGCCCACTTATTGCAGGCATCGGCTACGATCATTAAGGATCTTTGGCTCAGCGCTCAGCCTGCTAAAAGGCATAATGAGCAAAAGCTGAAGAGGATCTCCACCGCCACCACCCTGGTCATAGGGATCCTGATGATGCTGGCAGCCTGGCGGCCGCCCGAGATGATCATCTGGCTCAACCTGCTGGCCTTCGGCGGCCTGGAAGCGGTGTTCTTATGGCCGCTGGTGATGGGCCTGTACTGGGAGCGCGCTAACGCTACCGGCGCCCTCAGCGCGATGATCGTTGGCGGCGTGCTGTACGCCGTGCTGGCGACATTTAATATTCAGTACCTGGGCTTTCATCCGATTGTGCCCTCGCTGCTGTTAAGCTTGCTGGCTTTTGTGATTGGCAACCGTTTCGGTCAGCCCGTCCCACCAGCCCCTATTATGACTACTGATAAATAAAGAGTTTTGCCATGCCATGGATCCAACTGAAACTAAATACTACCGGCGCACACGCTGAAGATTTAAGCGATGCGCTGATGGAGGCCGGTGCCGTCTCTATCACCTTCCAGGATACCCACGATACGCCGGTATTCGAACCGCTGCCGGGGGAAACCCGCCTGTGGGGCGACACCGACGTGACCGGCCTGTTCGACGCAGAGAGCGACATGAACGAAGTCGTTGCCATTCTTGAACAGCATCCTCTTCTGGGCGCCGGCTTCGCGCACAAAATCGAGCAGCTGGAAGACAAAGACTGGGAGCGCGAATGGATGGATAACTTCCATCCGATGCGCTTCGGCGAGCGGCTGTGGATTTGCCCAAGCTGGCGCGAAGTGCCGGATGCCAACGCGGTGAACGTGATGCTCGATCCGGGCCTCGCCTTCGGTACCGGTACCCACCCGACGACCTCCCTGTGCCTGCAGTGGCTCGATGGGCTGGATCTGGCGGGTAAAACAATTATAGATTTCGGCTGCGGTTCCGGCATCCTGGCGATTGCAGCCCTGAAGCTCGGCGCGGCGAAGGCCATCGGTATCGATATCGATCCGCAGGCGATTCAGGCCAGCCGCGATAACGCCGAGCGTAACGGCGTCTCGGATCGTCTGGAGCTCTATTTACCCCAGGATCAACCAGAGGCTCTCAGCGCCGACGTTGTGGTCGCCAACATTCTGGCCGGCCCGTTACGCGAGCTGGCTCCGTTAATCAGCGTCCTGCCCGTTGCAGGCGGTCTGCTGGGCCTCTCCGGGATCCTTGCCAGCCAGGCTGACGGCGTCTGTGAAGCCTACGCCGATCGCTTTAATCTCGACCCGGTGGTTGAAAAAGAAGAGTGGTGCCGGATTACCGGCCAGCGCAAGTAAGCGCAAATGCGGCCTGCGGGCCGCATTTTTGTTTCCAGTAGCAGCCAAATGACGTCAAGAAATGGGAGCCAGATCGCATTACGAAGCGCTTTTTTGGCTACAAAAACAGCGTTTTATGCCGCCAATGGCCCCATTTTTCTAAGAAAAATAGATAAGTTTTACGATTTTATAATTGAGCACAAATTACCCACAACTCATTAACTCTATGATTAATATGATAATTTATCCATGGCATTTTCGTTACCCCTGGATTCATTGATCTGTGACAGGGGATTGCTCAAAGTTTGGCCTTTCATCTCGTGCAAAAAATGCGTAATATACGCCGCCTTGCAGTCACAGTATGGTCATTTCTTAACTCATGCGCATCGGACACTACCAGCTTAGAAATCGCCTGATCGCAGCACCTATGGCTGGCATTACTGACAGACCATTCAGGACGCTGTGCTATGAGATGGGAGCAGGTTTAACCGTTTCCGAGATGATGTCCTCCAACCCTCAGGTTTGGGAGAGCGACAAGTCCCGTTTACGGATGGTGCACGTTGATGAGCCCGGTATTCGTACCGTGCAAATCGCCGGTAGCGTACCGGAAGAGATGGCCGCAGCCGCCCGTATTAACGTGGAAAGCGGTGCCCAAATTATTGATATTAATATGGGGTGCCCGGCGAAAAAGGTGAATCGCAAGCTCGCAGGTTCAGCCCTCTTGCAGCATCCCGAGCAGGTGAAGTTAATCCTGACGGCGGTCGTCAAGGCAGTGGACGTTCCCGTGACGCTCAAGATTCGCACCGGTTGGGAGCCGGAACACCGTAACTGTGTAGAAATTGCCCAACTGGCTGAAGAGTGTGGCATTCAGGCTCTGACTATTCACGGACGCACGCGCGCCTGTTTGTTTAACGGAGACGCTGAATACGACAGTATTCGGGCAGTTAAGCAGAAAGTTTCCATTCCGATTATCGCGAATGGTGACATTACTGACCCGCTTAAAGCCAGAGCTGTGCTCGACTATACGGGGGCTGATGCCCTTATGATAGGCCGCGCAGCTCAGGGAAGACCCTGGATCTTTCGGGAAATCCAGCATTATCTGGACACTGGAGAGCTGCTGCCCCCCCTGCCGTTGGCAGAGGTTAAGCGCTTGCTTTGCGCTCACGTTCGGGAATTGCATGACTTTTACGGTCAGGCAAAAGGGTACCGAATTGCGCGTAAACACGTTTCCTGGTATCTCCAGGAGCACGCTCCAAATGACCAGTTTCGGCGCACATTCAACGCCATAGAGGATGCCAGCGATCAGCTGGAGGCGTTGGAGGCATACTTCGAAAATTTTGCGTAAACAGAAATAAAGAGCTGACAGAACTATGTTCGAACAACGCGTAAATTCTGACGTACTGACCGTTTCTACCGTTAACTCTCAGGATCAGGTAACTCAAAAGCCCCTGCGTGACTCGGTTAAACAGGCACTGAAGAACTATTTTGCTCAACTGAACGGTCAGGACGTTAGTGACCTGTATGAGCTGGTACTGGCTGAAGTAGAACAGCCCCTGTTGGACATGGTGATGCAATACACCCGCGGTAACCAGACCCGTGCTGCCCTGATGATGGGCATCAACCGCGGTACGCTGCGTAAAAAATTGAAGAAATACGGCATGAACTGATACTAGTCAGTTAATTGCTTGAATAAAAGGCGCTCTTCGGCATGGGGAAGCGCCTTTTTACTGCCTCGCGTTTACCCCCCTTCCCGCAGCAAACCGCAGCCCCCTCTGAGCTAGCTCGCCGTCCATGTGGTCAGCAGCGCACCGCTATCCGTCGCCACGGAGCCGCCGGGCCGCATGTCGGCATTTCGCGTCGCGAAGGTTCGTCCTCAGATCAGCGGGATCGTTCTGCAACGCAGCTTTACTGAGGGGAGCGCCATAAAGGCGGGCCAGTCGTTCTATGAAATTGCTCCGGCGACCTATCAGGCAGCCTACAGCAGCGCGAAAGGGGACGAGGCTAAAGCCGTGGCGGCAGCCGCCATCGCACACGTCACGGTTAAGCGCTACCTTCCTCTGCTCGGCACGCAGTACATCAGCCGTCAGGAGTACGATCAGGCGCTGGCCACGGTCCAGCAGCTCAACCCCATTTACGTCGACGTCACTGAATCCAGCAGCGACTAGAGCCTGCAGCCTGGCAGGGATACGCAGAACTTCCATCTGGTCACAGGAAATGGTCCGCCTTAAGCCGCGGGAACAATGCAGCGGGGCAGAGAACGGCGTGGAGGCGATTATCAAACGAACCACCGTCGCCTTCAGCCAGATTAAAGACGCCATGGTCTTCCTGTTCAATCTGCCGGCCATTATCTAACTCGGTACCGCAATGGGTTTTGACTTTGAGCTTGTCGATCAGGGCAACCTCGGCCATAGCGCACTAACCCAGGCGCGTAATCAGCTGCTGGGCATGGTCAGGCAGCATCCTGACCAGCTGGCCAGCAGGCTGCCAACCGGTATCGGCTACGACTGGACGGGAATGCCCTATCAGGAACGTCTCTCCGGCAACCCGGCGCCTGCGCTCTACGCCATCTCCCTGATTGTTGTCTTCCTGTGCCTCGCCGCGCTCTATGAGAGCTGGTCAATTCCCTTCTCGATGATGCTGGTCGTGCCCTTAGGGGTTATTGGCGCGTTGCTGGCGGCATCGCTTCGCGGGCTCAATAATGATGTCTATTTCCAGATCGGCTTATTAACCACGATTGGCCTATCGGCAAAAAATGCCATTCTGCTCGTCGAGTTTGCTAAAGATCTTATGGATATAGAAGGTAAAGGAATTATCGAGGCAACGCTTGAGGCATCGCGTATGCGCCTGCGTCCGATCCTCATGACATCATTAGCCTTTATTCTCGGGGTGCTGCCTTTAGTTATTAGCCATGGTGCCGGAAGCGGGGCGCAAAATGCGGTGGGCACCGGCGTGATGGGCGGGATGTTAACCGCTACGCTGCTGGCAATCTTCTTCGTACCGGTATTCTTCGTGGTGGTAAGGGGCCGCTTTACCCGACGCGGGAAGTAGCTCATCTTCTCCTCAAAGGCGCCACGCTGGCGCCTTCTTAATTATAATTATCAATATTAATCAATTGGTTATATTAAATTCACTATATTCCATAATGATAAGATCGGCA
Source organism: Klebsiella sp. Ech2A (assembly GCF_030078455.1). Taxonomy (NCBI): domain Bacteria; kingdom Pseudomonadati; phylum Pseudomonadota; class Gammaproteobacteria; order Enterobacterales; family Enterobacteriaceae; genus Klebsiella; species Klebsiella sp. Ech2A. The sequence continues at coordinate 107,527 of NZ_JAQGFU010000002.1, forward strand.
GCCCCTGCCTTTATTTCATTATTTTGTTCTACATCTTTTCTACGCAATTCCCCGCTTATCTCCATGATATTTACGTAGCTCATAAATTGAGATGATTTCCTCTATCAGGCCTCTGTTTCAGCGATGGTAAAATAGGCTATTCCGTCGTGTATCTCACCCGATGCAGTAAAACGGACTATTCAGAGGTAATATCATGAAGAAATTTATTTTAGTGACGCTGCTGGCAACTTTACTCGCCGGCTGCGCGCATGACTCTCCCTGCGTGCCGGTCTATGATTCTGAAGGCAGGCTAGTTCATACCAACACCTGCATGAAAGGCACGACTCAGGATAACTGGGAAACGGCTGGGGCAATTGCCGGCGGCGCGGCGGCAGTGGCTGGATTAACGCTGGGAATTGTAGCGCTGACCCGTTAACCATTACCGTTCCACTGGGTTGGGTTCACTCTCCAGTGAAGGAACGGATATAAAAAAGGGCCTGGTCGCGAGACCGGGCCCTTCTTCGTGGATGGCAGGATATAAAAACCGCGCTACGATCCGCCCGCCGGTATTCCAGACCGTTCTACAGCAGCTTAGGCCGCCGTTTATCGCTAAGCTGCGTCATTAAATAGCAGACAAGCAAAAAGGCCCAGTCTTTCGACTGGGCCTTCTGCTTTATTTGATGCCTGGCAATTCCCTACTCTCACATGGGGAGACCCCACACTACCATCGGCGCTACGGCGTTTCACTTCTGAGTTCGGCATGGGGTCAGGTGGGACCACCGCGCTGTTGTCGCCAGGCAAATTCTTTAAAATACTGTTTCTAACTTAAAAAGTGGTGCTGATACCCAGAGTCGAACTGGGGACCTCACCCTTACCAAGGGTGCGCTCTACCAACTGAGCCATATCAGCACGCTTAATTTGGTACCGGACATGATTTTCGGACCGTTGCTTCGCAACGTTCAAAAGCATTTGCTTTTGTTCTGCTACTCTGTCGAATAGCAAATTGCCTCGAAATTCAGTGCCATACTGCTAATTTGATGCCTGGCAGTTCCCTACTCTCACATGGGGAGACCCCACACTACCATCGGCGCTACGGCGTTTCACTTCTGAGTTCGGCATGGGGTCAGGTGGGACCACCGCGCTGTTGCCGCCAGGCAAATTCTGTTTACCAACACGCCATTACGGCCTGTCAGTTAATCTGTATCAGCTGAAAATCTCTCAAATTCATCACACCAAACAGCTTTGGCGTTGTAAGGTTAAGCCTCACGGTTCATTAGTATCGGTTAGCTCAACGTATCGCTACGCTTACACACCCGACCTATCAACGTCGTCGTCTTCAACGTTCCTTCAGGACTCTCAAGGAGTCAGGGAGAACTCTTCAG